>DATIJX010000095.1:0-15278 GCA_035478175.1 Ignavibacteriaceae bacterium | reverse complement strand
TCAAGTGACAATGCTGACATAGAAATGCTCCCAATTATTTGATTTATGGTTGAAAAAATAGTTTTTTGATACGTCAATGTCAAACATTTTTAATATAATTTTTTTTATCAGGACCTGGTTGAACTATTTAACAAGTCGATTGATAAGAACACATTATTGCTTTGTATCTAAAAACTCCTGTAAAATCACTGCGGCCGAATGTCTATCAAGTAATCCCTTCTTTTTTCTTTTGGATTTTTTTGTTACCGATTCAATTACTTTTTCTTTTGCAATTGCAGAAGAATATTCTTCATCCCACAAAATGACTTCTATTTTATTTTTTGTTTCAATTTCAGATTTCAGCTTAAGAACTTTTTGAGATAGTTCTTTTGATGACTTAAAACTTTCTGAAGGAAGACCGAGTATAACTTTAACAATTTTTTTTTCATCAATAATTTTTGAGAGGTTTAATAAAAAAGAAGCATCATTTTGAAGTGTGACAAATGGATAAGCAAAAGTTAACAAAGGATCACTAAGAGCAATTCCAATCCTTCTTTCACCAAAGTCAATTCCCATAATCCTGGTTTCACTATTCATCTGCTCCAAATTCTATCAGACACCCTCAAATCTTTCTACCTTGTAAAGCCCTCTGAGTTTTTTCAATCTTTCGATAAGATTATTCAGATGCTCCAGGTTGTTGACATAAACCATCACAGAACCTTCAAAGGTTGAATCGTTCGTATTTATGTTGATGGATTTAATATTCGTGCTTCTATATGAAACGATAGTATGCGCAATATCATTAAGTATGCCCGGACTGTCTTCACCTTTCAAAGTTAATCCTGCAACGAAGAGTGTTCCGTCTGTCCCCGGCCATTGAACAGCAACAAGTTTATCCGGATCGACTGAAGAAAGATTTATAAGATTATTGCAAGTCTTTCGGTGAATTTTTATACCTTCGCCAATTGTTATGTATCCGATCACGGGATCACCGGGAATCGGGTTGCAGCATTTCGCATAAGCGTACATTATACCGGATGATTTGCCATCAACTAAAATTCCACCTGCATCCTTGCGTGCTATTTCTGCAAACTTATCAAATGCAAGAACCTTGTCCTGTTCTTCTGGTGATTTATCTCCGGTATCAATTAGTATCTGATCAAGATTTACATTGCCCTGGGCAATTGCCTGAAAGAAATGCGAGTTGTTATCAAACTTATACTTTCGTGCAATCTTAGAAACATCACTCGTTGAAAACGAAAGTTTTAACTTCTTTAATTTTTTATTCCATATTTCCTTACCAGCTTTAACAACCTTTTCCTCTTCCTTATTCATCCATTTTCTAATAGCAGATTTTGCTTTCTGAGTCTTAACAAATTTTAACCAGTTTTTATTTGGATGCTGATTTTTCGAAGTAATTATTTCAAGCTGGTCACCACTATGCAATGGTGTATCAAGCGGAACAATCTTGCCGTTTATTTTTGCACCAATACATTGATAACCAACATTGCTGTGTATTTCAAAAGCAAAGTCAACGGGTGTAGAATCAATCGGAAGTCTTCTCAATTCTCCCTTTGGAGTAAATACATAAATTTCATCCTGATAAAGATTCAGCTTGAAGTCTTCAAGAATTTCTCTGCGTGATTCATCTTTACCTGCTCCTTCAAAAATATCTCTAATCCAGTTTAGCCAGTTTTCAAGATCCTTATCAGTGGTTGTTTTATCTTCTTTATATTTCCAGTGAGCGGCCAGACCACGCTCGGCAATCTCGTGCATTTTCTTTGTTCTAATTTGAACCTCAACCAGTCTGCCTTCAGGTCCAATAACCGTTGTATGGATTGATTGATAATTATTATTCTTCGGGATAGAGATATAATCTTTGAATCTGTCCGGCACAGGAAGATACATCTGATTAACGATGCCAAGAGTTGTGTAACACTCGTTTGCGTTTTCGGTCTCAAGAATTATTCTTAGTGCAAAGAGGTCGTATATTTCTTCGAAAGGCTTGCTGCGCTTCATCATTTTGCGATAGATGCTGTAGAAATGTTTTGGCCGCCCACCCATTTCATATTTGAGCCCGTATTCGTCAAGTTTTTTTCTTACCGGATCAGAGAATCTTTTTATGTAAGCTTCCCTTTCTTTTCGAGAACTTTTTACTTTACTGACAAGGTCATCATACGTTTCTTTGTTTAGATATTTAAACGATAAATCTTCTAACTCCCACTTTACTCTTCCGAGCCCAAACCTGTTTGCAAAAGGAGCGTATATCTCAAGAGTTTCCTGAGCAATTCTTTTTTGTTTATCCGGGCTTACAAATTCCAGTGTGCGCATGTTGTGAAGTTTGTCAGCAAACTTTACTAGAATAACACGAACATCTTTAACCATCGAAAGAAGCATCTTGCGGTAGTTTTCAGCTTTGGTAATATCCTGCCCTTTAAATATTCCGCTGATCTTTGTAACGCCGTCAACTATTTCAGTTACTTCTTTGCCGAATTCTTTAGTCATCAGGTTCAAATCGAAGTCAGTATCTTCAACAACATCGTGCAGAAGAGTTGCAACGACAGTAATATCATCGAGTGGAAATTCTTCCACAACAATTCTTGCAACTTCGTAGGGATGGTAAAAGTATGGCTCGCCGGAAGCTCTCAGGTCGTGCTTGTGTGCTTCAAGTGCAAACTTGAATGCTTTTGTTATTAGATCTTCATTAACCTTCGGCAGATTTTTATTGCAGATAGCAAGAAGATCCGCTAACATTTGCTTATCGTTGGGACTCTCTTTACTCATTATCTCATAAAATAAATAACACAACTTTCCAGCAATAATTTACTTCATTTTAACGAGATGTTAAAGTCATGCAAGTGTATGAGATAGTTTTAACTCCTTTTACTCAACTCTTTTTTAAGCGATTTGACTCTTACCAGCCGTCCATTAAGCTCATCCAGAGTTTTTTTAGGAATATTTTTCATCGAGAGAATTTCATCACAGTACTTCAAAGCTTTTTTTTTGTCACCAAGTTTTGCATACTGCTGTGCAATAAGATGTTTGAGAGTTATTTCATTTTTATAATTTTCTTTAAATGAATCTGGATATGAATTAAGAATATCCGAATAAAGTTCAATTGCCCCTGAAGGATTATTCTCTTCATAAGCTCTTGCCAAACCCCATTTAAATGTTCTTGATTGAGGAAACTCAGTTAACGCTTTTTCAGCAACTTTAATTGCATCCTCATATTTCTTTTGATCTATATAAATCCAGATAAGTGAATTGATAGCTAAATGCGAGTTATAACTTGATGAGTCTATCGCAACACTTAAACGATCAATGCCGATGTTCTTCGTGTCACTTGCAAAAGGAAGCCAGTCTATAAATTCCAACTTTCTGCTTTTCCAATACTCAAATGTGCCGATAGCAATGTAAGCTTCATAGAAGTTTTCATCTTCCACTAATATCTCTTCAAATTCAGAAATTGAATTGATCCCTGTTGACAAAGCAGAAAACCAGCTGCCTTCTATGGCTTCATAATAAGAAATATATCCTTCCGCAAGAGCATAGAAGTAACGAGACCAGATATTGTCTTCATCCTGTTCAACCAATTTTTGGGACTGTTCTTTCGCAGATTCCAGATTATTCAAAATATATGTTTCATCAAAATCTTGAGCATAATCATAAGCTTCTGCAATTTTGTTTGCAGCGAGATATATTTTACCAAACGGCAGGTAGGAGTATTCATCGTTGAGAATACTAAAAACTTGTTCAGCAGATTTGTAATTCTGATTAACGATCTGGTGTATCCCAGCTCTTAAAAGTGAATCAACACGTGCATCAGGATAAACCTGTGCCGGGCATTCAGTATAAGTCAGAATAACAAAAAAGAGAAGAATGATTTTAGAGCGTACCAAATGTTCGGTCTCCAGCATCTCCCAAACCGGGTAGTATGTATCCTTTTTTATTTAGTTGTCTATCTACTGCAGCGCTGAATATTAATACATCAGGATGATCCTTCAATAATTTTTTCACGCCCTCCGGTGCTGCGAGCAAACAGGCAAAGACTAAATTCTTTGCACCACGCTTTTTAAGAAATGTAATTGCGGCTGAAGCACTTCCTCCCGTAGCTAGCATTGGATCTAGCAGTAAAACTTCTGCTTTGCTTAAATTTTTGGGAGTCTTTAAATAATAACTATTCGGTTGAAGTGTGGTTTCGTTCCTTTCAAGTCCTACGTGTCCAAGTTTTGCATCAGGAATAAGCTGAAGAAATCCATCAACCATTCCTAAACCTGCCCGCAGGACAGGAATGAGAACAACATCTTGCTTTAATCGATAACCGACTGTTTTTTCGAGCGGTGTTTCAACTTTAAATTCAGCAAGAGAAAAAGCTGTGCTGATCTCTACAGCAAGTACGTTTGAAATTCTCGTTACTGCTGCTCTGAATATTTCAGTATTGGTTTTCTTATCCCGTAGTATTGTAATATCCTTTTTAATTAAAGGATGTTGAAGGAGCACTAAATTTTTATAGGATGATTTCTTTTTCAATTGACGACTCATTATTTATTAAAATTTTTTCCGATAATAGTCAGAAGATGGATAAAAGGAGAAAGCGGTGGCGTGTAGTTATAATTTATTTGGGAAAGAGTTGATGAAGGAGCTCTTAACTTTATTAAAGCCGATAAAAGATCAGCATAACCTGAAACTTCTTTTCCTCCTAGAAAAGATGCACCAATTATTCGTTTGCTATTTTTATCAGCGAGTACTTTCCCAATAACATAATCACTGCCGGGCATTACGCCTACTAAATTACTTGCTTTGGTAAATGATTCTTCAAATTCAAATCCGTTTTGTCTTGCTTCACTCGAAGATAATCCTATTGAAGCAAAAAACTTATCAAATATTTTTACGCTAATATTTTTAACTATCGGATCATATTTCACATTTCCGCCTGCTGCATTCTCTCCAGCGATATGACCTAAATCGTAAGCTTGAGTTGCAAGAGGAACATAATCTGGTTTACCGGTTACTGCATTTATTATTTCACCGTTATCCCCTGCCGCATAGATGAATCTATCGGAAGTTTTTAAATACTGATCAACTTCTATTGCTCCTGATTTACCAAGTTCAAGTTTTGCTGATTGAGCAAGGAAAGTATCGGGTTCAAAACCAACTGAGAGCAAAACGAAATCTGTTTCAAGAAATTTGTCACCAATTCTTACAGCGACTAGCTTATCACCCGATATTACAGGCTCGACTTCCTTAACATCACCAATGAATTCAACTTTATTTTGATTGAGAATCTTCAAAATCTCATCAGAAAATTCTTTATCAGCACCGGGAAGTGGCTTGCTTTCTCTCTCTATAATTTTTACTTGAATATTTCTTTTAACTAATGCTTCTCCAGCTTCGAGTCCAATGTAACCGGAGCCAATAATGATCGATTTTGTAACCTTATTTTCTTTTATGAACTCATCTAATCGAATCAAATCATTAATATTTTTCAAAGTGAAAATATTTTTTAGTTGAGTATCGAATCCTGGTAAAGTTTTTGCTTTTGAACCGGTTGCCAGTATCAGTCTGTCATAATCGTGTTCGAAAATTTTATCTTCAATTAAATCTTTGATGATAATCATTTTCTTCTTCGCATCAATCTCCTGAACAAAATTCTTTACAAAAACTTTCACTCCTTTTTCTTTTTGGAAAGATGATGGAGAAAAGAAAATAATTTTCCGGTAATCATCAATTTCACCTGAGAGGACATACGGCATTTCGCAGGTGCCGGTTGAAATGAATTCGCTGGCTTCAAAAAGCAATACTTCAGCATTTGGATTATATCGTTTAGCTCTCGCTGCAGCAGCTGGTCCTGCAGCATTTCCACCGACAACAATTATCTTAACAGGTCTTTTCATTCACTCCTGCTTTGATGATTTAGCTTTGAAGCTTAATGTAATTGGAACACCTTGAAATCCATACCTGTTCCTAATCATCTTTTCAAGAAATCTTTTGTAGTTATCAGGAACGTGATTTGGATAGTTACAGAAAAAGGCAAAGATCGGATAATGCTGTCCAATTTGAGTAATGTATTTTATCTTCACCTCTTTTCCGGAAGGAGATGCGGGAGGTGGTGACTTGACAATTTCATCAAGCATAAAATCATTTAAATCTTTTGTAGAAATTTTCTTCTTCCGGTCTTCACTAACCTGCTTGCAGAGATCTACAAGTTTAAAGATTCGCTGCTTTGTTAATGCAGATATGAAAATGACTTCGGCATAATCTATTGCACCCATTTTCTGATGAAGAGCTTTTTCATAGTACGCAGAAGTGCCTGAATCCTTTTCCACCAGATCCCATTTATTGACTGCAAGTATCAATCCCTTCCTCCACCGGACAACTTCATCAATTATTTTTTGATCCTGCTTCTCTAATCCGACAATTGAATCAAGAAGAACAACAGCTATATCACATTCTCCTATTGCTTTAAGAGCTCTTATACTGGAATAGAACTCAATACTCTCCAGAATTTTTTTCTTTTTACGAAGGCCGGCTGTATCAATTAAAATAATTTCTTCGCCATAATATTTCAAAATTGAATCAATACTGTCTCGTGTTGTTCCGGGAATATCAGTTACAATACTTCTCTCTTCTCCAAGAAGTGCATTTACAAGTGAAGACTTGCCAACATTTGGTCGTCCAACGATTGCAATTTTAAGTCTTGGGTCTTCTTCCGGAGATTCTTCTTCGCTGAATCCTGAGGTAACTTCGTCAAGAAGATCACCAAGATTTCTTCCACTCAAAGCAGAAACGGGATATATTTTCTTGACACCAAGACTATAAAATTCAGCAGCTGCAGAGTCAAAGTTTGGGCTGTCTGCTTTGTTCACGATGAGGAAAAACTCCCGTCCTGAATTTCTAAGTAGTTCAACGATATCTTTATCAATTGGTAAGATTCCATCACGAACATCGACGACAAAAAGTATACTATCAGCTTCACCAATAGCTATTTCAACCTGCTCACGAATTGCAGTTTCAAAAACGTCTTCGCTTAAAGGAACATAACCGCCGGTATCAATTACGCGAAAATTTTTCCCTGCCCAATCTGCTTCACCATAAATCCGGTCACGGGTAACACCGCTGACATCATCAACAATTGCATCTCTTCTGCCAACAAGGCGGTTGAAGAGCGTAGATTTGCCGACGTTTGGTCTGCCAATTATTACAACTAAAGGTGTTTTCATTTATTCTCTTTGATAAAAAAGCCCGCCAAATGACGGGCTGAAATATAATTATTTAGAATGGAAGATTATTTGAGAAGCAACATTTTCTTTGTTTCAATATATCCACCTGACTGCAAACGATAGAAATATACACCAGATGCCGGATACTTGATACTGGATGCTGGATTGAACTCTACTTCATATCTGCCTGCTGGTTTTTCTTCGTTAACTAAGATTGCAACTTCATTGCCAAGAACATCATACACCTTTAAACTCACAAATCCGAAATCAACAATCCGAAATTCGATATTCGTGCTTGGATTAAATGGATTCGGATAGTTTTGCATTAACTCGAAACCGTCTGCAACCGCAATCTGATCAGAAGCAATGTTTGTAATTAATGGCTCGAAGGTAATTTCAAAATGTCCGCCCGTTCCTGCCGGTAAATTTAGAACACGTGATGTTGGATTGTAATTAGTGTAACTCTGTCCGTCAAGTAAAACCTGAGATATAACCAAACTGCTGTCATTAATTGCAAGCGGAGTCAAATTAAATTCTCTATCGATTTGTATTGGTTCAAAATTGTAATGCAATACCACCGGCTGATAATTATATAGAAGATTACCATACAGATAAGTATAATATCCTGTTTCTATAGAGTGATACCCTGCTTTACCTGAATTTCCTTTGGCCTCATTCCAGGCGATTCCACCGCGACGTTTCCTATTCTCATAGACTTCACCGTACTGATGGTCAACAAAAAATTGCATAAAAAAGTTTATAGTTTCATCAGCCATTTGCAGATACCAATCTTCGTGCGTGAGATTATACATTTGTAGCCCTGCAACAATTGCCTGCTCCATCTGCCACCATGCTTTGGCTGAATCCTGCAAACCCCACAAAAGCATTTGACCGGTAATTCGATTGAAATCTTTATACGGACCACCGTAATCGTGATCATATCCATTTTGCCAGACATCATCGATCAAATATTCTGCTGCACTGATATAACTTGTATCAGGAAATAGCTGATTAACTCTTGCAAGACACCATCCAGCTTTTAAAACGTGACCCATTATCGTCATCGTTTCGCCATTGTTCCAATTCCAATCAGAATCAAACTCTTCAACAAATCCAATTGCCTGCTGAGGCATACTTGCAACAAGACGTATTTTAATTTCTTCGGCGATTTCCAAAAGTTTCTCTTTGTAAACTTCTTCTTCGGTCATTAAATAGAGATAAAGAAGATGAGTAGTTATTGCATCAACTGTTGCGTTGAAACTTTTATTCCATGCAGTGGTGTTTGTATAATTTGTCTGATCGTAATATCCAAGGTAGCCGGGACGATCATCCCAATAATAATTTTCAAGATGCTCATATCCACGCATCAGCCAGTTCCAGGCAGTTGTATCTCCTGTTGCTTCGTAATAAGCAGCTATACCAAGTAATGCATAATGCTGATAGAATGCAGTCTTGTTTGCAGTAGGATTAGTGGGGACACCGTTAATGTTTAATTCCTGGAACCATCCGCCGTAAGTATTATCCCAGGCGTGATCATACATCCAGTCTAGTGCAATCTTTGCATAGTGAAGATAAGTTGTATCACCCGTAAGCATATAAGCTCGTGTCATACCGTAAGCATTTCTTGACTGAGTGAGCATATTTTTATTTGTTCCCCAGCCGGTGATAACATTTCCAAACTTATCAATGTTAGTGAAGAAACCGCCGATTGAGTTATCCCACGTTTGCAGCCAGAAATTTGCACAGCTATCGGTGTAGCCAATTGCCAGCTCTGGGTTTAAAAGATATGGCGAAGTTGGAGAGTACTGAGAATATGATGACGAGTGTATTAATAGAACGATGGTAATTAGTAAATATTTTTTCATTTGGGCACATAAAATTATTGTTGATTGAAATTTATGGATTTAAAATGAGAAGGGCGAGCCAATGACTCGTCCCATGAATTTCTTTATGGTGGGATTGAAAGAATTGTAAATGAGTATTTACGAACTAAAAACTAAACTTGAATTTCAATGTCGGCACTAATTCAGTTCCCGATGCAAAGTTGAATGGCTCTACTCTAAAATTCACTGCAAGATTATTATTGAACCTCGTAGCACCCCAAACAGCTTCGGCAGCACCTAGAAGATGGTTAATGTAAACACCCATAATTGCAGTAGAGGAAGTGTTGTAATAATCATTTGCCAACCCTCTCTGCCCGGAATAGTAAATATAATTAGGTGAGATCTGTGAGTTGTTTGCTCCTCCGGCGTAATCATTCCACCCGCCGCTGTACTGGTGATACTTCCCTATCAATTCATAATACTGCTGATCACCATGCGGAGGGAGTTTGTGTGAACCTTTTTCTGCTGCATTCAACTCAGCCCAATTTACTCTTTGCCAAGGAGGTAAAGATTCATCATTACTAATTACAATTTTGGTTAAGTCAGCATCTTGAAATTCCGCCATCCATTCAGCATATCTGACAACGCTCCAGTTATGATCGGGATTTGTATAATCATCAGCATAACTTTCAAAGAATGCCGTTTGATCATCGCCTTTATTATCGTAAGTAACAGCAGTAACAATTAACGCCGCTTCAACAGCAACAAATATTCCGGCAATCCACCAGTCTTCGTTGTAAACCTGTCCCGCACCCGGCAGAATTGCAGAGAGTACCCCCGAAAGAACAGGAGATTTTTTACCCGGTAAATCATCTGCCATAGGGTTACGATTAAGTTCAGTATAACTATTAGCGATAATTTTTGAATCTGCGTAGAGATTTCCAGTTAGCTCAAGCTTGCTGTTTTCTTCAACCTGGCTAAAGGAAAAAGCTGAGAAAAGAGCAACTGCAGAAAATATTTTTAATGTCTTCATATCACTACCTTAAACGGTTAGGATTTGTGAATCCGCTTTTACTGTTAACAATTTCAAATCCGAAAAGAATTCCACCGTAAAATCTCCATTCTTTACCATACGTTGCAACACCCTGATCAACGACCTTATCGAATTGGTCAAAGCCGTAAGAGGCATTAAAAAATAATGCCGTTGGAAATAGATAATATGAATTCATATGTAACCGAATCTCTGCTCCTGCTCCTTTTTTGAAATCACTGAAAGCAGGAATATCACCTGTCCAGGCATTTCCATAATCAAAATGAAAGGACAGGAAGATTTTATCAAAGTAGAGGAAACTCATTTTATAATCTATGTTCCTCCACAATGGAAAACGATAAGTGAGATTCAGCCACGCCATTTCATTTCCACTGATTGAGTAAAAAGGATAAGCTTTCATTCCAATTAATCCGCCAATATAAAAATCAAAGAAATCAGGAACGGCAGGCCCGAGAATCGTACCACCAGCAAGTCTTGTTGTTAAAGTATGGTCTCCCCAAAGCGGAAAATACAGACTGCCATCAACAAGTAGACGGTGAAAATTATAATCGTTGTACTTAGGTTTGAGCAAACCGTCTTCAATTACGTACTCACCTTCATCGTTAAATTCGTTCCACTCGTAATCGTAAACAAAATCAACCGACATTCCAATTGGATTAATATCGGTATCTCTTGTTGGTTTGAGCGCTTCGAAATGATAGCTCAACCTTAAATCTCTGCCAATAAAGTAAGTGTCATCCGAAGTTGGATACAAAATTGGATCACCACCAGTTTCAATTATAAAGCTGCCGATTGTTGCAGTGTATCGGCTGAAAATAAATCTTAGTTCAAGATCATTGTAGCGATTGATAATCTGATGCCTTGCCGCTAAATCAAACTCAAGTAGATTGTAAGTTACTTCAGTCGGTATTATTTGATCATAGGACACATTACCATTCACTGTATCCGGTCCGAAGAGAACATCAATATCTGCTTTTCTGCTTACACTGTATAATTCTGCTGAGAGTTCAGGTTTTAAACCCAAAAGACTTAGCAGCGGAAGCTTGTTTTTAAATTCAAATATGAAAAATAAATCTCTCTCAAATTTTGCATTGATTGCAGCACCGGCAAAAATAGAATAACGATTAAGCATATCATTGGAAGCAACATACAATCCAGGCTTAATTCTTTGCCAGAAGCTGTTTTGTGTATTGTAGTTGTCGAATCTAATAAAAGGGAAAACAGTCAGACTTGAAAAGGCACCGCTGTATTTTGTTTCAGTGTATTCAGGTGTTTCGTAGTCGTTAAAATTTTTCAGTGATGCAATGTCAAACTCATCAATGTCACCATTTGGTTTACTCATATCAAGCGGAGGATTCATTCGCAAGACATAACTTGCAGTTGAGCTGACTTCTTTTTGCCCTTCATTTTTTATGTGAAATATTTTATAACCTGTTGACGTGTAACCGGAGTAAGTTAATTCACCATTCTCACTTACATCAGGCATAAACGCACCGCCGATTACGTTCGTAAGCTGCTCCTTTTCTTTGGTTGATGGATTGAAAGAGTAAATATTATAAATACCTGTTTCATCTGAAGCATAAATTAAATTTCCATTTTTATCGAAGACAGGATTTCTTTCATCTTTGTCGGTCTGGATTACAAATTCATACCCGGTTCCATCCGCATTTACTTTCGCAATGTCTCTTGTCTGATGATATGAGTAATCGAAGATGATAAATGAATCGTCATTTGAGAATTTCGGATTGTAAACCTGTTCACCATTTTCAAAAGAAGTTAATGCTTTGAAGTTTGAACCGTCAATATCTATTAAACCAAGATTGGTTGTTCCATCTTTCTGAAAAAGAAACACAATCTTTTTACCATCATTTGAAACATCAGGCTGATTTGCACGAAGATTATAAGTCAATCTAGTTTCTTTATCTTCATCAATATCATAAATAAAAAGATCGTGAACATTATACCAGTTGGGATTATCTTCAGTAATTTTTGAGTAGAGAATTTTATTCTCTCCCGGAATCCAGCTATATGTAGATCGAACTCCACCGACTAATACTTTTTCTGTTTTTGTTTCGAGGTCGTATTCAAAAATGGAAGAAGGACTGAAATAATCAGAAGATTTGTTGGAGATGTAATAAATCTTCTTGCCATCCTTACTAAAAGTGGGATAGAAATTTCCGAAACCTTTATCAGCAACTTTTTCGCCTTCAACTAAATTCGATTTAATTTTTTCAGTACGTTCAGTATAATCTTCAAGAAGAAAATTTTTCCACTCAGTGTAAATCTCAGTTCCGTCCTTGCCAAGCACATCTTCAAAAGCTGCATCAATAGTGAAGTTGCCAAGCTTACAGAGTTGTTCAGTTATCGTTCTCAATTTATCCTCACCATACTGCTGCGCGATGTATCTCGTCAATGCAAAGCCAGAATTATAAACTGATTCGTTGCCAAGGCTTGTCTTTCCAAACACTCCCATCTGGTTCCAGGTTAGCATATTTCCATCAAGAACGTAGCTTCTTAAAATCATATCACGGTGAGCATCCCAGTTATCATAATCAAACTCCTGACGCATATGTTGAGCGGTTCCTTCGGCAAACCATGCAGGAACATTTACAGTTGCAATAGGATAAGAAATTACATAGTTGGGATAGCCGTAAAGAAGATCCGGTCTTCTTTCCTCCTGATAATTAATCATTTGAAGGAAGACAGCAGGAATCGAACGCGAAAGTTTCATCGCTGCCTGAAGCTGAACAAGGTGAGTGAACTCGTGCGAAATTACATTGCGAAGCCAGTTGTGTGTTCCTCTTAAATCAAAATCGAGTGCGCTTGTCCAGATTTCGATTTTATTATCGAAGAAATAAGTAGCACCGTTCGAATAGTCATCAATATCTTTTATTACGTAGTGAACTTTAGTTGGCTCGTAATCATAGAGAGAGCAAATTGGGTCCCAGACTTCATCTGCTATTTTAGCTACAATTTTTGCGGTCCGTTCCGCACCGTTGTGATAATGGACTTCAACGTGTTTTCCTTTGATTGTAAACCAATCCAGTTCAGGATGGAACTCGGTGAATTGGGAATATGCTATAGTGGAGAAAAGAAATACTAATAAAGCTAAAATTATTTTCTTCATTGATACGGATAGTTAAAGTTCCAAAAAACAAATTCCTCCAAAGGAGTCCTTCGGACAAATAGCAAATAAATTTCAAAACTCAATTATTAAAACTTAAAGTCTTGGATATTTGAATTTGTTTATTGTGATTTATTTGTGATTTGTATTTTGTTATTTGAGATTTAAGAAAAAAGATTTCATTAAAAACATTCGTAATCTGTTATTTGACTACTGCTATCTTAATAACCGCTTGTTCTGTTTTACCGCTTGTGCTGTTTGCTTCTATTCTTGCAAGATAAACTCCGCTTTGAATATCGCCAACATTCCAGACAGTTTCGTTATCCATTCCACCCTGTGCGTCATCATTCAACTCAGCAACAAAATCACCGGCCAGATCGAAAATCTTTATGCTGATCTTTGAATCCTCCGCAACGTAATAACGGATGTTTGTCGTTCCTTCATAAACCGGATTTGGATAATTATATGCCCTGTTCGCAGGGAAGAATTCGTTTATTCTGTTAGTGTTTTCTGCTGCATCTATGAATGAAGTGTTCTGCGGATTACCATATTCCTCTGACCAATAAAGTTTTCCTTCAACTGAACTGATTGACCAGGCAGAAAGAACATTCTGATCATTCAATACCGCAAGATTTGTTTTTCCACTTGCATTATACAAAACAGGTGTTACCGAAACACTTCCACCAGATGAAATTGGAAATCCTGGAACAATTTTTCCTGTTCCACCATCAATCGCAAAAATTCTACCGTCCTTTGTTACAGAAATAATTTCTGATTTACTGTCACCTTCAAAATCTGATGTAAGAGGTGTTCCAACAAAACCAAATCCTTCAGGATCGCTGAATGGAAAATTATCAGCCATTGCACCAGTTAAGTTGTAAACTTCTATATTGTTTCCGTTGTTAACGACGATATAATTCGAGCCATCTTGTTTGAGATCAGCAAGAGCAAAACTTAGAATTGAAACAGATGTTGGCATAGTAAACTTCGAAATAATTTCTCCTTTTTCTATTATATAAAAATTATTGTTGCTTGTCAGAATGATTGCAATATGATTTCCATTTTCATTTTTTGAAACTGCAAGTTGCAAAGGCTGTTCAGCAGTGAATTGATAATTGTGACCTTCGCTATCATAAAATAATGTAAATGGTGTCGGTGGAATAGTTGCAATTTTTGATTCGGTGATAAAAGCAAAATAATCCCCATCTGCCGTAATCTGTCTAATAATATTAGTTGTGTCAACTTTAAATGAATCCTGCAAACCAGGATTACCGGAACTTTCATAAAATAAGATTTTCCCATCATTAGTACCAAGCAATAAACGCTCAAGACCCTGCTCATTTGTTGAGATAATTAACGGTGAAGTTAATTGTTCTTGTATATTTGTAGTTGTCAACTCGAAAGTTCCTGAAGTTGCTGTACGCGCATTTAATTGACTACCACTTACTCCGTATGATCTCTGAACATTGTTCTGAACTGTGCCAGCCATTTTAAAATTAGAGAAAGAATCAACTTCACTTGTATTTAAGTTCTCATCAATTACATTTAAATCAGAATTAATCAGAGCATAATAATTAGTTAACCCAAAATCATTAGTTAAAACAGATAATCCTTTTGCTTCACCTTCGGACATTAAGTCAAGTGTAAACAAAGGCTTCACCACCGAGTCCCCAAACTCAACTCTAAAGCTCATTCTGTTATCAATTTCAGAAAAATCTTTAATTGTAATTAAGCTGTTTGCACCTGTGTTGGTAAGAGTATTTGGTCGTGTGTCTTTTGCAAAACGGTTTGTAAATAACTCGGAGGGATTAGAAGCATACCAGAAATCTTCCTCAAATCCTTCACCTATTACCTGGTCACCGAAAATTGTATAAAAGACTTCACCGATATCCTGCACACCATCGGCTTCTTCAACATCGACTCCACGTCTGGTTTTGTCAGTATTAACTTTATTCTCTGCGATCTTTTCGTTAATAACATTTTCATCAATATGCCAGATAACTATTCCATTGCCGGGAACAGCCCAGTCAAATTCATCAACATCGATTATGACTCCGGAAAGAGAATCAACATCAAAACTG
>DATIJX010000094.1:0-6851 GCA_035478175.1 Ignavibacteriaceae bacterium | reverse complement strand
AAACTTCTTTCAAAATTTTTGCTTCGGGAGTTTGCTGCCTCAGAACATCACGATTCAAATCAATCTCAACAATATTTCTACGCTGGAATTCTTCTGCACCATCGGGATTTACCATTGGAATTATATAGATACTCAGATTTGATAGAATAAATTTCTTAAGCTCAGGAAAAGCACTATCATCAGAGAAAAAGTTGAACATATCGAATAATGCTGCAGTAGCCGTTGGCTCATCACCGTGCATTTGCGACCATAGGAAAACCTTTGTCTTTCCGCTTCCCAATGAAATTAGATATATATCTCTATCTTCAACGGATTTACCGACTTTATCTACCTTAAAAATCTTGTTATTTTTTAACCGTTCGATTAATGGAACAATGTCGGAGTGTTTAAATCGTCGGTTGGTTAAACTTTTTTCCTTAAAGTTTTCGTATGAGTGATAGAGATCCCAGGCAATTTGTTTTTCCTGTGCCATTATGTTTCCTGATAATAAGATTGTAAAAAGTAGTATTCGAAACGAATTCCAGCTATAGTTGAAAAGAGATTTTTTCATAACGATTTTAATTTAATTATTAGATGTGTTAATTACTAAAATGTAGAAGGGAGATTTTAAATTGGCTACAAATAATTTGAAGATTGGTTCACCTGCGCCTGATTTTAACTTGCCGGGTGTTGATGGCAAAAAGTATTCATTAGATTCCTTTGCTGATAAAAAAGCGCTAGTCATAATATTTAGCTGCAATCATTGTCCTTACGTTCAGGCTTATGAAGACCGAATTAAACAGATACAATCCGATTATGCGAGCAAAGGAGTATCAATTGTTGCAATCAATTCCAATGAAGATAAGGGATACCCCGAGGACAGCTTTGAAAATATGATGAAGCGTGCAGCAGAACAGAAGTTTAACTTTCTTTATTTAAGGGATGAAGACCAGTCAGTTGCAAGAGCTTATGATGCAACACACACTCCGGAAATTTTTCTTTTTGACAAAGATAGAAAATTAGCATTCCACGGCAAGATAGACGATAACTGGCAGGAACCGAACAGAGTGCAGAATCACTATTTAAGAAATGCACTGGATGAATTGCTCGCAGGAAATGAAATTTCTGTACCTGAAACTTTTACGATTGGTTGTACGATTAAGTGGAAGAAGTGAATTTGAAAATATAGTTGAATCGGAATTCAGACTTAATACATAAATCCAAAATTCAGCGTGATGAAGAAACCGCTGAGATGATCTTTGTATCTGTCTTTTAGTATCTCAACGCCTTCATCAAGAAACTGTGTGTAATAATAACGAACGTTTATTCCAACGAGACTATTTTGATCCAGACCGAAGTTTGCTCCAAAGCCGGCATATCCACCAACTGCATAGTGAGTTTGTGAATAGGAAAAGGCTCTGAAAAATTCTTCGGCATAAGGTGTCGTCAGTGCAATGGTTGGTCCAACTCCGGCATTAATGTAAGGACGAAGATTATCGGTAAGTTCATTTTCAAATAAGCGGAATTGTGCACCGAATATTATAGGTACTTGAAAAACACGGTTCTGTTTCCCAATAGTGAATGTTTGTCCATAAATATCAATGTATTCAATCTCTCTTTCATCCTTGGCTTCGGAAATTGAAACATCACCAAAGACTGTGAACTTTGTGCTTAGTTGTTTTCTGTAGAATCCCCCGAATCCGAACCCGCTCTCACCAATCATTAAATCAAAACCCCAGGCATTGGAAGGGAAAGCTATTGGTGGTTTAGGAGGTACAAGTTCGCCAATTTCCTGGGAAAAGAGGAAAGCTGTTGGAATTATGAACAATATTAAAAATATAAATCGTCGCATATTATCTTTAAATTTCTAGGCCTAAAATAATCAACCTTTTTTTATAATCAATAGCATAAATGCTGGGCTTAAAGCCGAAATATTTTCTTAAAACAACACAATTTATTTTCTAAAGATTAGAATTAAAGATCAGGAATGATTCTTACAAAGCAAAAAATTGACAAGATCGACATTGATTTTCTTATTAACGATAAGCTCAGTAAAAATAAAATTAGTGAAATTCTCATCATCGTGCCTACAAAAAGAAAGATCCGGTACCTCACTCGTGAACTTATTTCACTTAGTCCTAATAAATCTCTCTCAGGATTAAAAATAGAAACTATCGGTTCATTTGCTGAAAAGCTCCTTACAGAAATAGATGGAAGAGTTAACTTGATCAGTGAAGAGACGGCTGTTCTTCTTCTCAATCACAGTTTTAACAGAGTTAAGCTGAAATATTTTTCACAATATAAAAATCAGATTCCCTTCGGCACACTTGAACGTGTAAAGAATGTTATTTCGGAATACAAACGACACGGTATTACTCCGGAACGATTGAAAGAAGAAGCACAAAATTTATCCGGCGGTGAAAAGTTGAAAGCTCTTGATATTGCTGATGTGTATGATGATTACCAAAGAACGCTTCTCGGAAATAACTTCAGGGAAACAGGAGATGTCTATTCATCACTTAACAACAAAGAGCAAAAAATATTTAATGAAGCTTTCAATTTTATTTTTCCTGATGCTCAGTTTGTTTTGGTAAATGGTTTTGATGAGTTCACAGCACCTGAAGTTGACATCATCAGCTCTGCTTCTGAAATTAACGGAATTAAACTTTTCGTTGCATTCGATTACTACAAATATAATCCCGCTGTCTTTTCTCATCTGAATAAATGCCACGATCGTTTAGTGGCTAAAGGTTTTAAGGAAGTGGAAGATATTTCGCAAGCGACCCAATCGAAATTTCAAAGTATCATCAGAGAAAAACTTTCATTAAAATCTCAGGAGAAAAAGGAAACTTCTTTCCGAAATTCGATCACACAGATTGATGCATCAAGCAGGGAAGAAGAAATTGAGCTGATAGCAAAAGAAATAAAGAGGCTGTTATTAAATGATAAAGTTGAGCCAGAGAAAATTTGTATCGTGTTTAACCTTATCGGAAATTACTCTGCAACAATCAGAGATAGATTTAACGTATATGGAATTCCATTCAATCTTACTGACAGATTTTCATTGAGCACTTCACCGCCAGTAAAAACTCTGCTTGGTCTGCTGGAAATTCTTGAAAACGATTTTTACTTCAAGAACATTTTCCGGGCGTTCAGCGGAGGCTTGCTTGAGGCTATCGGGATCGATATTTCAAATCTGCTAAAAGCTTCAGTTGAGCTAAAGCTTGTTTCGGGCTATGATAACTGGATTAGTAAGCTCAATTCTAAAATATCTGATCTGGTGATGTCTGATGAAGAAAATGAAAATACTGAAAGTAAAATACTGTCTTATAAATCAGCAATAAATGATTTGAATAAAATTGCTGCGCTTTTAAAACCATTTCAGAACAAACTCACTCCCGGTGATTTCAAAGAAAATATTTTGTCACTGATCTTCAAACTTGATTTTCCAAAAAATATTTTGAAAGCTGTTCCTGAGGTGGTTGAGAATGACTCAATTGCTTTTAATTCTTTTATCAGGATCATTGATGAAATAACAACACTAATAAAACTTGAATTCGGCGAGCAGGAAAAATTCCCGGTGCATTTTTATTTGAACCAGCTGAGGACCACAGCCGCATTCACCAGGTACAACATCCCGGAGAAGCCGGGATACGGAGTGCAGATTACAACCTTAAATGAAATCCGCGGATTGAGCTTCGACTATCTTTTCATCGGCGGGCTGAATGATGGTGATTTACCGACAAGATTTACTCCCGAAATTTTCTTCTCCGGTTCATTCGCAAGAGAAGAAGTACAGCACCAGGTAGAACAAAGATATTTATTTTACCAGGCGTTGTGCACATGGAAGAAAAAACTTTATTTCTCTTATCCTCAAACTGATAGTAAGCGAGATCTTGTTCAATCCAGCTTTTTGCAGGATTTTATTTTACTCTTTGATACAAAGAAGATTAATAAAGATGATTTTAAGGATGAAATATATTCCAAGGAAGAACTGCTTGAATTGCTCGGTAGACTTTCTTCAGAACAAAGAAAAGAATTAAAATTTCCGGACGAAGTTAATATTAATATTGACGGAATCAGCCGTGCAATTGAGATTGATAAGAAGAGAATGGAAGAACCATTTGGTGAATCGGAGTTTGCCGGTTTTGTTTCGAAGGATATTTCAGAGGAAATAAAAAATAAGCTAAGCCAGATTTCGGAAGGGGAGTTTTCAGCAACTCAGCTTGAAAATTATGCAAAGTGTCCATACAAATATTTTGTTGAGAATGTGCTGAGACTCGAAACTATTGCCGAACCTGTTGAAGAACTTGAAGCATTTGAGTACGGCAGTCTCATTCACTCAATACTTTATGAGTTCTACGCAAACCTGAAAGAGAAGGGGATTATCCTCTCAAATTGTAATGATGAAGAATTTAAGTCTGCGGAAATGTTGCTTTTCAAGATTGCTGAAAGAAGATTTGATGAACTGAATCTCAATCCTGAGTTTTCTTTTTACGAACGTGAGAAGCTGCTTGGAATAAATGGGAGAAAAACACAATCGCTGCTTTATAAATTTCTTGAAGAGGAAAGAAAAAATGATAGCGGCTACGTTCCTTCTTTTTTTGAATTAAGCTTTGGTAATGTTAAGCATAATGAAAAATATTCTAAAAGAATTAAGGAAGGGGTAACTGCAGGCATAATAAACCTCAAGGGAAAGATTGACAGGATTGATATAAATGAAGAACAAAAAACATTGAAAGTAATTGATTATAAGCTTGGCGGTACAAAACCAACCGCAGAAGACCTTACGACTGGAATTTCTTTACAATTACCACTTTATCTTTTCGCAGCAAAAGAATTAATTAAAAGAGAACTTGGTATAGAATACAGACCGGCTGATGCGCAAATATTCTCATTGAAATTTGCTGAAAAAGATTTTGGGAAAAAGAGTATAAGTTTAAAAGGCAGAAAATCTAAAATCGAAAATGTTGATGAAAGTATTGAAGCCGCTGAAGAGATGATAAAGATTTGCCTGGATATGGTAAACAAATTCACAGCAGAAATTTCAATGGGAAAATTTCATCTCTCAAAATTGAAAAACCGCGAAACAAAAGTCTGCCGGTTCTGCGACTTTAAGAAAATCTGCAGAATACAGGAGGTGGATTAAAAATATTTTGTAGGGGCTCAAAATTTTGAGCCCCTACTACAAATTACAATTGCTTAATTACTATCACGATACTTGTCGCTATTTGATTAACACCATCTTCTTCGTTGAAGTAAATGAACTGCCATTAAATCCGTTTGCATTAATTGTGTAATAGTAAACTCCGTTCGAAAGTTTTGAAGCATCGAAACTGATTTCGTGATTACCTATACTGTAATCACGGTTTGTAAGTTCATCAACTTTTTCGCCTAAAGTATTAAAGAGTTCAATAGTTACGTATGAATCAACAGGCAATGAAAACTTTATCATCGTTGATGGATTGAAAGGATTCGGATAATTCTGCGAAAGATTGAAAATTTGTGGACCTTCAACTTCAGTTTCAATAATATTTGAATAATCGAATGAACCATCAAAATCAATTTGCTTTAATCTGTAATAATATTTACCCGGAGCTGAAATAACATCAACATATTCATAATCATTCACTTCGGTCGTTGTTCCTCTTCCCTGGATAAAATCAACTTCTTGCCATTCTTGAACGGGCGAAGTTTTAGACGAAGACCTTTCAATCATAAATCCGGAGTTGTTGCTTTCAGTTGCAGTTGTCCATTTCAGAAGAATTCCGTTCTCAGTCTGCAGAGCAAAGAATGCAGTCAGCTCAACAGGAATGAAATCTTCAATTGTAAAATTGACATTTGAAAGATCAAAGAAAACATTACCGACAGCTTCAACTTTTATTCTTGCCTGTGTCGTCGGAATATTCGGAAGAAATATATCTTCAGAACCATCGTTAGTGGTATTTGCAGCGAGTACTTCAGTAAAATTATTTCCACCATCAGTTGAGAGCAAAATATTCACCTGAGTTACATTTACAGGTGCAACACTTGTGTTTGCAACATCCCACGTAACTGTGTTAGTTGTGTTTCCCAGCCAGGTAACTGCTGTATTCGGCTGCGTGACGAGAAAAGGTCCTGCAGTGTTTGTAACATTTATAGCTGGCAGCTGTGCATAATTCACTCCGCCGCCTCCTGCACGATTGTCACGAGCAGTGAGTCTAAAAGTTAAAGTGCGTGTGTAAGAGGGCAGAATCTCTCCTATTGTTTGAGTGTTATTTAAAATGTTTGTCAGCTTTGGAAAATATCTGTAAGTCTCATTAACAGGTTCGAATGATCTGAAAATGGGTGCATTCCCGGAAGGAGTATTTGGGTGACCAGCCGGTCCGAGATCCCATTCCTCCCAGCAATAAGTTAACGGATCGCTATCAGGATCGGTTGCAGAACCAACAAGTATAAATGGTGTGTTGATTGGAATTGTATATCCTCCAACTCCAGCATTTACAACCGGTGGGTTATTACCTGTCGGAGTTATCACAGGACAGCCATTCCCAAGACCATTCTGAGTGTAATTAACCATCTCTACGATAGAAATAGTATGAAAATAATCATCACTGAAAGTTTGAAGATTTTGAGTTCCACATATACCCGCGTAAGCCATAATGGTACTTCCGCTGCCGGGTTCGTAGGCGGTACCACCATTTCGATTTCCACCAGCACAAGATCCTGCATTTCCATTAAATGAATGATTGCCGCCGTACTGGTGTCCCATTTCGTGAGCAACATAATCAATATAGAATGGATCGCCGATTGGAGAAGGTAAACCAGTTACGCCACGAGCTTTCAATCCTGCACGGCAAACAACTCCTAAACCTGCAACACCGCCGCCGCCT
>DATIJX010000093.1:0-2066 GCA_035478175.1 Ignavibacteriaceae bacterium | reverse complement strand
TAATGAAAACCATCATGCTTAAAAATAGCCAAATTTATGACTAAACTCGACTTATTAAATTTGATAACTCACCTGACGTAGAAAATAAGTTGTGAAGAGATGACATCTTTCTTTTATTATTGAATTCGGTTCTAATGACATTTTAATTCATAAATTTAGGTCTCATCTTTTCAAAAAAGATGTCATCTCTATTTTAAAAATTTTGTAAGAATACTATGAACATCGAACAAATACGAGAATATTGCATTAAGAAAAACGGTGTCACTGAAGAGTTTCCTTTTGATGAAGAAACACTTGTATTCAAAGTAGTTGGAAAAATATTTTTACTGGCTTCTCTGGAGAGCATCCCTCTGCAGATAAATCTAAAATGCGATCCCGAAAAAGCTATTGAGATCAGGGAAGGATATGAAGCTGTGCAGCCAGGTTATCATATGAATAAGAAACACTGGAACACAATTAGCATTGATGGATCCGTTCCCGCAAAAAAAATCTTTGAGTGGATTGATAATTCTTACAGGCTGGTTGTGGCAGGGCTAAAAAAATCTGACATCAAAAAGCTTAAATAATGATAAAAAGATTCCCAAATAAATGTTTTTTGAATGATAGAATATTTATATTTCAACAGGTTTTTTACAGAACTACTTAATTATCCTTAACTAACAATAAATGGAGGTCCTAATGAAAAAGTTCATGTTAATCCTTGGATTATTTTTAATGGTATCTGCGGTTGCTTTCAGTCAGTCTCAGGTTTTAAGCGGTACCTGGGGTGGCAATTCAGAAACCAAAGCGTATACACTTCACCAAAATACTGGTGATAGGATATATACTATTGAGGTAAATTTCTTAAAACCATTTGAGAACAAACCGGAAGTTGTTGTTGGTGTTACATCTATGGATGTTGATAAAAACGCTGCTGTTAGATACGCAGTTAAGCCAATCTCAGTATCAAGAGACGGATTTACAGTTGAGTTGAAAACTTGGGGCGATACAAAGATTTTCAGTATCGCTGGTTTCTGGGTAGCTCACGCTGAAACCTCAACTGGTTCCGAATATTAATAATACTTCTTTTTATTAAGTATTGTGCCGTTATTCTGAAAATGTATAACGGCATTTTTGTTTTAAATCGAAAAGGCTTTTCCCGCTGATAGGGAAAAATTATATCTTTATTAATTCAGCAATATTGGATAATTTACAGTTAGCAATTAAAAAAATAAGTTACTAAAAGATGATATATAAACTTTTTATTCTGGTTACACTTATCCTGTTCATTGTAAGTTGTAATACAAATCCGCCAACGTCACCTGATCTTACACCAACAGGAAATGTTGTATTAACATTAAAAGTTGATAATACAGTAAATGTTACATCAGCCAGCAAGGTTGTTATCATTGAAGATTTTGCCAACGTGAGTTGTAATCCCTGCGTAATCTCTAACAAGATAATTGAAGGTTTAACTGAAATAACTTATGGTAGAAGCAAATTAGTTGCGGTTAAGTTTCCAACCAATTTCCCGGCGCCAAATGATCTCTTTTATTTAGCTGCTAAGGAAATTTGTGATGCAAGAATTAGTTATTACAATGTGTTCTTTGCACCAACAACAGTTATTGATGGTATATTAAAACCTATTTCAACAGATTCGAACAGTGTAAAAGCTGCTGTTGATACCAGGCTTGCAGTTACTCCAAGGTTTAATATTAATGTCGGGGCTATTCTCGAAGGAGATTATTCAGTCACTGTAGACGTAAAATTTATTGATACTTCATCCATAAATATGAGTGATTTAGTTATTCACACAGTACTTACTGAAACTGATATTGAATTCGAACAAGCACCGGGTTCAAACGGCGAAACAAAATTTTATGATGTAACAAGGCTGATGCTTCCTTCAAAAGATGGAACGCCGATTCGCCAATTGATAGATCAGGGAGAGTTAACTTTCACGTTTGAAGATGCTTTGCTTTCTTCCTGGAATCTTGAGAAGCTTAACTTTGTAATTTACATTCAGAATAAAACCACAAAGGAAATATTTCAAACAGGATCAACCTTCGAATAATTAAAGTTTATTT
>DATIJX010000092.1:0-18877 GCA_035478175.1 Ignavibacteriaceae bacterium | reverse complement strand
CTGTCTGGTTTTAACTCCTTCAGACAGAATTGGTTTATCAAAATGTACTTTAATTATTCCTGGTCGCAACTTGTAAGCTCCTTTTGGCATTATCTTGTTTGATCCAACAATCGTTGTCGGAATTATCGGATAGCCAACTTGTGTCGCCAGTCTGAAAGCACCTCTCTTGAAAGGTTGAATTTCCCCAGTCTTACTTCTTGTACCTTCAGCAAAAACAACAATAGAAATATTGTGTTTCTGCATTTTCACTTTTGCTTCATCAATACTTTTAAGGGCTTTCTCATAATTTTCCCTGTCTATCATAACGTAGGGACCCATTGCGAGCTGCCATCCGAAGAAAGGAATCTTGGCAAGTTCTTTCTTGAATATCATTGCCATTCTGTTTGGAATTGTTTTTTGAAGAACAACAATATCATATTGACTGGAGTGATTAGACACAAATACATATGTTTTTTTCTTATCGAGATTTTCTAATCCTGTTATCTCTAGGCTGATTCCACTGATCCAAAGCACTCCACCAGAAAAATATTTTGATAACTTAAAATAGAGAGTATGACTCCGATCGACGATAGCGAATATCATTGCGAATATTGAGCAAATGAAAGTGTGAAGAGCGATTAAGAATAATTTAATGATTGTAATCATTGTTTAGGTATATGGGTATAGGGTATAAAGGTATATGGTATAATGTTTCATCAATTTTGTAATCTTCAATTTTGTAATCTTTCAATCGCAATTATTCTTCGCTTAATAGATGGATGACTGTAAAAAAACCACTCAACAAAAGGATGAGGTTCTTTATCACCAAGATTTTGGTCAGTCAATTTTTCAAGCGTATTCATAAATGCTAAAGGATTTTTGGTTTCGATAACCGCATACTCATCAGCTTCGTATTCAAATTTTCTGCTAAGAATATTGCCAAGCGGTGTCTGGATGATTCCAATCAACATTGACCAGAGAGCTAACAATGGTAAAGCAGAAACTTGAGTGATTGATTCAAAGCCAAACCAGTTTATTGAATTCTGATAAAGTAAAGCTATTATGAACAGTGTTAAAAAACTTGATGCAGTTCCAATTATTATGTTTTTAATTATATGCTTCTTTTTGTAATGACCAAGTTCGTGGGCAATTACTGTTTCAATTTCCTCCGTTGAATAATTATCAAGTAAAGTATCACCAAGAATTATTCGTTTAGTTTTTCCTAATCCTGTAAATGCAGCGTTCGCCTTTTTAGTGTTCTTGCTCATATTAAACTTGTAAACATTTTCAACTTTGAGCTTTGCATTTTTAGCAAGATTAGTGATTCGTTCTCTTAACTTCTCATCTTCAATTGGAGTTATTTTATAGAATATCGGGAAGATAAGAACCGGGAAAATTTGAGAAAGCACGACTGAAATAAAAAACATAATTATCGCAAACGGAAGCCACCAAAGCGAGTAAAAAGTATTGAGTACGTAGTAGAAAGTAAGAAGTATTGGAATTCCGATTACCAAAGAAACTAGTAAACCTTTTAAGCCTTCCCAAATCCATTTCCAAAAAGTCTGGTTCGAAAGGTTATACTTATGCTCCAGATAAAATCCGGAATACCAGCTAACCGGAAACGATATTATTGAACCAACAAAACCAATCACCAGAACAAAAGCAAGAAAAAGTAAATAGGAATTTGAGAAGTATTTTGAAAGATATAATTCGAGCTTAAAACTGTAACCAAGCCACACAAAAAGTAATATCAGAATAAACGAAGCTATCCCCTCGCCTATACCGATAGCAAGCTTGATGTTATTGTATTTTTTAGCGTTATCCACGGGAACAAAAATAGTTAAAGGTGTTTATGGAAGCAATTTATACTTAGATCTGTCAAACCTCTTCAATTGCTCATAATATCCAGAATGATTTTTCAAATATATTTTACTATTTTTACAAAAAACAGGAAAGTAAAATGAGAAAAGTTATTAACATTAGTATTTACAAGGGTGAAAAGTATTTAGTTGCAGAAGGTATGAATGTTCCTATCGTAACGCAGGGAAAAACTTATGATGAACTGATGGCGAATCTTAAGGAAGCGATTAGTCTGTTTCTTGAGGATGAGGACCTTTCTAAATATGATCTGGAAAAAAATCCTACAATAATTGCCAACTTTGAATTGAACAATTTATTGTATGCCTAAGCTCAAAATTCTTAGCGGTGGTGAAGTTGTAAAAATTCTTCGTTCATTTGGATTTGAAATTCTAAGTCAAAAAGGAAGTCACATGAAATTAGTAAGACTAACAAGGGCAGGAGAAAAGCAAACCCTAATTATTCCAAATCATTCTGAAATAGATAAGGGAACATCGAAAGCGATATTCAGACAAGCGATCAGATATATACCCGAGAATGATTTAATACCTCACTTTTATTCAAATTAACTTAGATTTTCTCAACCTCATTGCTCTCAACCCAGCCAACTTTTCCATCTGCTAATCTAATTTTTACCCATTCATCAAGCTGGTCTTCTAGATTTACTTTCAAGCCTTCGTGAATAACGAAAGCGTCCGTACTTTTTGGATCGGGAGAGGTTTTGACTGTGATGGATTGTTCAATTATTACACCACCAATGACAGTCTGTTCCCTGTTAATTTTTACTATGAGAAGTGAGACGGAAAGCAGCAGTATTACTAATGTACCTAAACCAGAAAAGAGAATTAATTTCTGCTGAGATATTGTTTTGGCAAAGAAGTAAGCCACAATCAAAAGCAATAAAAGTAAATAAAAGAAAAAAGTGATGCACGTGCCACCATTAACTGAGAGTAAAACAAGAATGGATTCCCACCACTCGAAGAGAAAAAATGTTGGTAAAGGTTGAATCCTGTCAACAGTGCTGAGATTTGCGAAAGCTAAATTGTGTTTTACATCTTCATCTGAGGGAGAATTTTTTAATGCCCGTTCATAGTTAAGTATTGCGTAACCAAGCTTGCCGATTCTGTAATATGAATTCGCTAAATTAAAATTTAGAGATGTACCCTCATATCCGTTACTTCTTAAATCTTCATAAATTTTTATCGCCTTATCAAACTCACCGTTTCTATAAAATGCACCGGCCTGCTGCATTTGCTCATCAATATTTTTAGCAAAAGGTAGGCCCGCGAATAGTGTGAGAGCTATTATCAAATAGAAAGAAAATCTTTTAAAAAAATCAACCAGGTTATTAAGCATTTCTTTTAACGATAATATTCTTTTCAAGATTAATGATTACATCTGCAATTTCATTGTACATCTCTTGCATAGCAGCAGATTTTTCAGCACCGGGTGCAAACCGGACGAACTCACATTTTTCCGCTCCGGTTTTGAGATCAGCAATAAGCTCCTCTGTTATATTTCTTTTTCTTAATTCATCTGAAGCCCGTTCGACAGTAAATTCTGATTTGGATATGTGAAGCTTATCTTCAAGATAGCCGAACAGCGCACTGGAAAGTTCGGTGTAAAAGTCTTTATGATTTTGTGAATCCATTAATTTCTTTGCTGACTTCAATCGATTCTTTGCTACCTTCTGAGCTTTCTGATAACGTAAAAGAACAACGTTACCGTGAAGCTTATCGTGTCTTCGTTTCAATCCAATAACCACCAGGCTGAGTAAAAATGGCAAGGCACCAGCAGCAATGAATCCCGTGGAGTTGATTAAATAGTCTTCCTTCTTTCTAACATCACTAAAAGAAGTTTTGAGAAATCTTATATCTTCACCAAGCTGCCTGATATCTTCTTTACCAACAAATTCAGCAGCCTGTTTGTCACCTGGTTTTATATCAAGCTTAAAAGGTTCTGATTTCAACGTAACATAATTTTTCTTTGCAGGGTCGAAATACGAAAATTCAATCGGTGGAATTTCCCTGATACCGACTACTCTTGGAACGACCAGATACTCTCCAGATTTGCTGCCAGATACTTTTGTCTTCCGGTTCACCTGCTCATTAATCTTTGGTTCATATTTTTCAAATCCGTTAGGAAAATTAACTTCAGGCATATCGAGCAATTTGATGTTACCTGTTCCGGATATATTAATTGTTAAAGATACAGGTTCATTTGATTTTGTTTCCGTCTTGTTCAATCTTGCATCAAATGAATAATCGCCTACAGCCCCTTTGAAAGAATCTGGCTGACCTGCCGGTAAATTTTCAACTTCAACTTTAACAGTGTTTGATTTAGCATTGAATTCAAAAATCTCAGATCTGCCGAACGGATCACCGAAGAAATCATCCCAAACACTTTTACTGTTTCGCTGTTTCTGAATTTGAACGGGAACTGCTAATTCGAATGGAGTAACTTCCAGAGTTCCGGTTTGTGTGGGAAATAGAGCAACTCTTTTAAGTATACCAACTCTGAATTGCTGCCCTCCAATTATTTCCGTAGTAAAGTTAATGTTCCCCGTAGTTTCCAATTCTTCAGCCCAAAATCCCTGGTACTGCGGTAATTTGTTCACACCCATTTGCGATGCAATACTCAATCGTGTATAAAGTTTATAAGTAACTGTTACCTGCTCTCCTTTATAAGCTTTCGTTTTATCAACAATTGCACTTACATAAAGGTTCTTAGCTATTTCAGCTTCTGAAATTTCGCTATTATTTTTTTGCTGTTGACTTTTTGGCTGACCTTTGAGGACAGGAATTACTAACGAATTTGATTTGTACGTTTTGCCCGATTGATTAATGCTCGCTGAACCAATCGTAAAAGTTCCAACAGACTTTGCCTGGAGAACAAACGAATAAGTTATTGATGCACTTTGAGCTCCATTAATTATCTGAATGCTGGTTGATTGATTCGGACCTGAACGGATCATAAAATTTTCAAATGAGGGAGGAGTGAAATTTGAAAGATTATTTATGCTTGGACCGGAGAAAGTAAATGATACCTGGAAAGGTTCATTAACTGTAGCATCTATTTCTTTAACCGATGCAACGAATTGCTGAGCAATGTTTGTTCCGCAAAGAAATATAAATAAAACATATTTTAGTGCTTTAGTCATTTAGCTTCAATAAAGATAATAATGCGAAATTCCAATTAACAATTTTCAAATCCCAATTAAATAACAATTTTCAAATTTCAAATTCTCAAACTTTGCAATTGTGTTTTTAGTTTAGTAATTGTAGTTTAAAATTTATTTGATATTTGTGATTTGATATTTGTTGCTTCACAAAAAATCACCAGTCCTTCTCAGTTTTAACTCGCTGCCCTTTTATCTTTCTCAATTGCTTTTGCAAATCCTTTTCATTGTTCTTAAGTGCCTCAAGAATTTTTTCTCCTTCCTGTTTTGTCAATTCCTGCTCTTTTTGTTCCTGAGATTGCTGCTGATCCTGCTGTTGTTGATCCTGATTCTGTGGCTGCTGGTCTTGCTTTTGCTGATCCTGATCTTGTTGATCTTTATTTTGATCCTGATTTTGATCTTTATTCTGGTCATCCTGCTGCTGATTTTGATCAGGATTGTTCAACATATTTAACGCATAGGAAAGATTATATTTTGTTTCCTGATCATTCGGATTCAGCTTCAGCGCTTCTTTGTATGCCCCGATACTCTCTTTTACTTTTTGAGATTTGAGTAATGAGTTGCCGATATTATGATATAGTTTAGCTCTTTCCTCATCACTTCTTGCATTTACAAATGATGACTGAAATGTTTTTATCGCTTCATCATAACGCTCTTGCTTATAATATGCATCACCAAGATTGAATTTCGCTTCGAAACTCTCTGGATTTTTTTCAGTCCCTTTTTTGAAATTTACTTCTGCATCTGCGAACTTTTGTTCTTTGTAAAGTTCCACACCTTCGTTGATGAGTCCTCTTGTGCTTTGAGCATTTGTGGTGCTGGTGAATATTACCAATAACAGGCATAGAGGTATAAAGGTATACGGGTATAATCTAATTTTTATGATGTTAGACTTTAAACAAACAAAGCCAAAATTAATTCTCAAGATTCTTCGGAAATATAAAAAGTATGATTGCATGATTGCATGATTGCATGCAGCCATGCAGCCATGCAGCCATGCAATACAGGAGAGGTTTTTACGAAGAGAATCCCTTACAATCCTATACCCAATACCTTTATACCCTATACCCATATACCTTTTACTCCAATCCTAATTTCTTATTGATTCTTGCATACAAAGGTGATTTCTTTTCTGAAATAAAAAATTCCAGCACTAAAAGCAGCAATGCTGGTATCAGAAGATAGTAAAAGCGATCTTCGTAATCAGTTACTTTTTTTACGCCGAATTCTGTTTGTTCAAGTTCAGATAGTTCAGTATAAATTTTATCAAGATGATCTTCATAATTCGTTCCGCGGAAATATTTCCCGCTGCCATCGATAGCAATTCTTTTCAATACTTCATCATCGAGTTTCGTTAGCACCGTATTACCATCCCTGTCTTTCTTGAATCCAACTAGCTGACTTCTGTTGTTATAAACTGGTATCGGGACACCTGCTTGTGAGCCTAATCCTATTGCATAAATTTTTATTTCTCTTGCTTTTGCATTCTCAACAGCTTTTTCCACATCGCCTTCGTGATCCTCACCATCCGTTATTGCAATGATTACTTTTTGTGTGCTGAGTGTGTCGAATGATGCGGTTGCTAAATTTATTGCTGAAGCTATCGCTGTTCCCTGTGATGGAACAGAATTTATGTCAACAGCCGAAAGGAAAAGATTGGCGGCGGAATAATCAGTTGTAAGCGGAATTTGAATATATGCTTGTCCCGCAAAAATTATTAATCCTATTCTATCACCGCGAAGTTTATTAATTAGATTTGAAATTTGATACTTCGCTTTCTCAAGTCTGTTTGGTTTAATATCTTCTGCCATCATGCTGTTTGAAACGTCAAGCAAAATAAAAACATCAATGCCTGTTTGCTTAACTTCCTGCATCTTGGTTCCGACTTGGGGATTAGCAGCTGCAAACACGAGACACGTTAATGCTAATAATATCAGTACAAACTTTGTCCAGCGTTTTAAATTGCTGTCACTTGGGAATAGAGTCTTGTGTAACTCTTTATTCGCAAAAATCTGTAAAAGCTTTTTCCTGTTCCTTCCCAGGTACCAAAACAGCACAATGAGCAAAGGAAGCAAGTAGAGTAAATTCAAATATTCGGGGTTTGCAAATCTAAACATTGCACAAGTTATTTTAGTTTGTGAGTTATTTTGTTAATTATGTTAATCAAATTATTTCAACTAAATAAAGCATGAATGCATGGTTGCATGATTAAATACCATATTTTTCAACCAATTCTCTTATCACATAATCATTTTTCCATTCATTCTTATCTAATTTGCTGATCATAGTTTTGTTCATTTGTATTAATTTATTTTCTAAGGAATAGTGTTTCTTATCATATTCATCAAACCATTCTTTATCAATATCACCGGAAGAAACCAAGGCAAATGTTTGTGAATAATTTTCAGCCATAGATGACAATGAAATATTTATAAATTGAATATATTCTTTTAGTGATCGCCGACTATATCCTTCAGCAATATTTGAATGAACTGAAAAAATAGAATCTTCAACTTGGGCTCTAACTTTAAATGGAACAGAGTTCAAAGTCCTGACTTTTTTAGTAACAAATACATAAAGTTCAATCGCTTCTTTCCAAACCTCAAGCTTTCTATAACCACGATTAATATTTTTGTTTCTATTTAATAATTCTTCATCCATAAATATTCCCTTAATCTCAAAGTTTAAAAAAATAAAGAATAGATCAGTCATTCATCCAATCATGCAACCATGCATCCATGCAACCGCTTTAGATCACACATTCTTAAGGTAGCTTGCGTAATATAGTTCTGGATAGTCCTAACTCCACGAGTAAGAGAATGAGCCCGCCCCACAGCCAGCTATGATATTTCTCACTTGCATTTTTGTAAGAAGTAATTTCAATTTTTGTTTTTTCAAGCTTGTCGATTTTCTCATAAATCTCAGCTAGTGCACGATTGTTTGTCGCACGGAAATACTGACCATCCGTTAAACCAGCAATTCTTGTAAGCATATCTTCGTCTATTTCAACTGGAACCATTTGGTAACGAGTACCAAATGGAGTTTGTACCGGATATGGAGCTTCTCCTCTTGTTCCTACTCCAATAGTATAAATCCTAATTCCAAAAGCTTTTGCAATTTCCGCAGCACTGATCGGGTCGACTTCGCCTGAATTATTCACACCATCAGTAAGAAGAATAATTATTCTGCTTTTTGCATCGCTCTCTTTCAACCTATTAACACCGTTTGCAATTGCATTTCCAATCGCAGTTCCATCCTGAATCATTCCGCTGCGAATATCGAGAAGTAAGTTTCTCAAAACATTATAATCAATTGTCAACGGGCATTGTGTAAATGCTTCTCTTGAGAAAATGACTAATCCAATCCTGTCTGAAGTTCTTCCCTCAACAAAATTATCAATTACATTTTTAGCAGCTTCAAGTCTATTCGGCTTGAAGTCTTCGGCAAGCATACTTCCGGAAATATCAAGAACCATCGCAATATCAATTCCTTCTGTTGTAACATTTTCTCCAGAAGAAAAACTCTGTGGTCTTGCTAGAGCAATAATCAACAACCCTATTGCAATCAATCTAACTGCAAATGGAATATGTCTTAACCTTTCACGAAATGTTGCCGGAACATCTTTAAATATATTTATGGATGAGTATGTAACAGAAGATTGCACTTTCATTCCTCTGAAAATATACCAGGCAATCATCAGTGGAATGATTGACAGAAAATAAAGAACCCAGGGATAAGCGAAGGTGATATTGCTAAACACTCTGCACCTCTTCTTCGACAAGCGTTGTCTCCTTTGAAATGGTGCTGTTCACAATTTCTTTTGCCTGCTTCATCATTGCTTCATTTACAGATGGAAGGGGAATGAACTTTGCAAATTTCACAAGATCGGCGTTGTTTAAAAATTCATTTGTGATGCTTAAAATATTTTCTGCAGAAGGAACTCTTTTAAGCTGCTGCATCTGTTCAGATGTTGTTAGTTCCAATGCGGGCAGATTAAATCGCTCTTCAAAATAACCACGGATAATTCCAGTTATGTTTGAGTGATACTCTTTCACTTTTCCCTTCTGCCACAGCTGTTCTCTTTCAAGATTATCAAGTGCTGCCAAAGCTCGGGTGTGAGCAGGAATTCTGATTACCTTCTTCTTAACTGGCTGCTCTGCTTTTTTCTTCTTATATCTCCTGTATAAGTAATACGAAGCGGCAAGAATTATTAATACAATCAGGGTAACTAATAAAATAAATTTCCAATCAAGCGGAATGGTTATCGGTTCCTTTACATCTTTAATATCTGCCTGCTGCTCAACTTGTAGAGTATGGACAGTAAATGTAACAGGATTTGAAAGTGCAATTTTTTCTTCATCCGCACCTTGAATTTTGTAACGCACAGCGATTGGCGAAATGGTTACCGAACCGGAATCATAATAAGAAATTATATACTCGAAGGTAGAAGACTTTATATTATTTTCTTCTTTTGAAGCTGGTGGAAGTTCTCTGATTACTTCAACTTTCTTTAGACTATCTCTGATGATAGGAATGGTTATCTCAATATTTTTCTCGGCTCTGATTACCAATGTGTAATTAATATAATCGCCTACTAAATAATCACTTGAATCAACTGAAGCGAGAACAGAAATAGATTGAGCTGATAAATTAATACTCAGCAGGATCAACAGACCAAAATATTTTATTACACTATTTACCATCGTCTCCCTCGTAATCTGAAGAAATTTATCAATGGAGTGATATAATTCGCTCCGGTCTGCACGTAAACGCTGTCAAGTCTGCTAGTAATAAAAAGTGATTTCCTTTTTGTTTGGATTTCCTGTCTTCTTTTTTGAAGTGCTTCCTGAACACGAGTGCTGCTTGTATCAATCCATCTTTCTTCATTGGTTTCTGCATCTGTCAATTTGAGCAAACCAATTTTCGGAATTTCAGATTCTCGTCTATCATCAAGAACGATTCCGATCAGATCATGTTTCTTACCAACCACTCTCAATATTTTCTCGTATCCGCCATCCATATAATCAGAAAGAAGAAAAACGATTGAACGTTTTTTAATAGCTCCATTCATAAACTCTAGTGCACTACGAAGATTTGTTTTATTTCCTTCAGGCTCAAATGAAAGTACATCACGCACAATTCTTAATACGTGTGAATTTCCTTTTCTCGGCGGGACAAATTTTTCAACTTTGTCTGTAAAAAGAATTAAACCAACTTTGTCATTGTTCTTCAATGCAGAGAACGCAAGTATTGCACTTAGTTCAGCGGCAACTCTCTGTTTTGTTTTTGAAAGTGAACCAAACATCTGCGAGCCGCTTAAATCAACCAGCAACATTACGGTGAGTTCTCTTTCTTCTTCAAATATTTTTACAAAGGGATGACCGAATCGTGCAGTAACATTCCAATCAATATTTCTAATATCATCACCAAATTGATATTCACGTACTTCAGAAAATTCCATTCCCCTTCCTTTAAATACAGAATGGTATTCTCCGGAGAAGACCTGGTTCACAAGTCCTTTTGTACGGATTTCAATTTGCCGAACTTGTTTTAATAATTCTTTAGTGAGCATGGCCCTCCCCGTTATCCTCTCTTAGAGAGACTGTGTGAAAATTCCGAAAAACCGTTAAAACGGATCCCAAGAATTTTGTTTTTGCTTCTTTTCCCCACAGTTGAAACTGTGGGTTAATAATATTCACACAACCTCTTAGTGAGAGAGAATTTTTTTCACATCTTACATTTTCCATCAGACATCTTCCATCCTTACGGTACTGCTATCTTATTTAAAATTTCACTAATGATCGATTCAGAAGTAATCTCCTCTGCTTCAGCTTCATACGTTACTGCAACTCTGTGTCTCATCACATCATAGCAAATTGCTCTTACGTCTTCAGGAATAACGTATCCCCTTCTCTTAATAAAAGCCATCGCTTTTGCACCTAGTGCGAGATTTATTGTTGCTCTGGGTGATGCACCATAACTTATCAATTGAGCTAAACTATCAAGTCCGAATTCTTTTGGCTTACGGGTTGCGAATACAATATCAAGAATATACTTTTCAATTTTTTCATCAATATAAACTTCCTGGATTAATTTTCTTCCTTTTAGAATATCGGCAGGAGAAATAACGGGATTTGGTGTTCCAATTGTATCGTTAATGTTGTGCCTCATTATCTCCAGCTCTTCTTTACGATCAGGATAAGTAATTTTTATTTTCAGCATAAACCTATCAACCTGTGCTTCAGGCAGCGGATATGTTCCTTCCTGCTCAATTGGATTTTGTGTTGCAAGAACAAGAAATGGTTCGTCAAGTTTAAAAGTCTGTTCACCAATAGTTACCTGCCTTTCCTGCATAGCTTCGAGAAGTGCACTTTGAACTTTAGCGGGTGCACGGTTAATTTCATCAGCAAGAATGAAGTTTGAAAATAGAGGACCTTTTCTGATGAAAAAATTTCCATCCTTCTGGTTATAGATTTGCGTTCCAACTAAATCGGCTGGAAGAAGATCAGGTGTGAACTGAATCCGCTGGAATTTTGCTTTCATTGCTGCAGCGAGAGTTTTGATTGCGAGAGTTTTAGCCAGACCTGGAACACCTTCAAGCAGGATGTGTCCATTACCCAATAAACCAATTACAAGTCTCTCCACCATTTCTTTCTGACCAACGATTACTTTTCCGATTTCAGAAAAAAGCAGATCAACGAAAGCACTTTCTTGTTTTATTTTTTCATTTAGCTGTGCAATATCCACTGTGAACCTCTCAATAATTAAAAAAGTGTGATAAAATTAAGGTATTTAGGCCTAAGGCTTATCAGCTCATAGAGTCCGGCAGACTCAACGAAGTCTGACGACCTCCGGCTGAAAATCAGATTAGACGAGGACAAACTTATAAATGTTGCGTTTTCTAATCAAGAATATAATAATGACCTTAATGGGAATATTGAATTATAAATTATTCGTCTCTGAACCTTCAAGGTTAAAGTCCCAGTTTACATACAGAAACCTTGAAGGTTAGTGGCAATTCGAATATTGAATTAATTAAAAAACATTATAACTAAATTTGCATTGATGAAACTTCTCTTTTCAATATTTCTATTTAGCTTTCAATTTGGCCTTGCGCAACCAGGTTATATTGCTGTAATCACTGATCCACAAATTGGTCCACAAAACAATGCGATGAACCTGATTGAAGTTGTTGCTGATATTAATACAAGACAAAATATTACTCAGGTTGTTGTCTTAGGAAATATTACAGCGAATGGAAAGTTCGATGAATTCATCTGGGCACAGGAAATACTTGATGAGCTTACTGCCCCATACTTTGTCGTTGGGGGTGAGAAAGATTATTTCCTGAGTGAAGGGAAAGGCTCTGAAATTTCTTTACTCTGGGGAGATGATAAAAGTTTTATGCTTGATCAGAATTACTCAATGATCTGTTTGAATACTCTTCTTCCTAATTACCCTGATAAAAAATATATTGACATCGAGACTCTAAGTTTGCTCAGGAATAAATTGTCTTCCTTATCATTAAACCGGGTTATCACTTTCTCTTATGAGCCTCTTAACGCAGCGGAAAACAGCTATAATTTTTTTGAGATGACCTTAAATAAAAAAGTATTTTCATTTGTTGGTAAAGAAGATAAATCCGTAAAAGTTAAATCAATGTATGAAGGATTATACCTGAACAGAAAAGATGGATGGGGTTATTTGTTAATCTCTACAAGCAAAGATTCAATAAACATCACCAAAATTTTAAGCGAAGAGATCAAGAGGAAAGCTAAACCTGAAATTGTCAAATCATTATTTTCTAATCCTCTCCTGCTTGAATCCAAAGAATCAATTAAATTCATTTCGTCAGGGAGTAAGTTATGGTCAGTGAACATTGATAAAACAAAAAGAACTTCATCAATTTATGATTCGGAGAGAATTTATAATGTTTTTAAAGATGGCTCAGTTATTTGTTTGAATTACTCAGGGGAGGAACAATGGCGTTTTGAAACAAACGAAAGAATAATGAGTCCTCCATTAATTGAAACTGATTTACTGGTTCTTGCTTCTGATGACGGAGATATTATTACTTTGAATTCAAAAACCGGCAATCCTCATCAGATAATTGGAATAGGAGAAAGAATATCTTCAGGTATTTCTGTTATCGACATTGAAAAGAGAGGAAATATCACCAAAGCAGTCATCGTTGGAACAGTATACGGAAATATCTATTGCTATGATTTATTCACCCTTGACCCTATATGGACACAGCAGCTAACTTTTAGTGGTCAGGAAACCAGTATTGTTTCTACAATAGTACATTCTGATAACAAGATTTTCTTAGTAGATGATAAAGGAATACTTTACTGTTTAAGTGCTGTAAATGGAATGCTAATTTGGAACCTGGAAGCATCAAAAGGCGGATGGAGAGCAAGCGTAAAAGCCCTGGTTTCACATAAAGCAAGTGAGAAAAATATTTATCTGATTGATACTGCTGGTAATTTATTTTGTGTTGATGCGCTGCTCGGAACAGTTAAGTGGAATATTAAAAACTTAAATGCAAACAGTCTGATAAGACTGAACAATCAAAATGAGCTGATTCTCCCGACTGCAAAAAATAAAATTGCTGTTGTCTCAACCAATCTTGGGAAAGTTACAACTGAGATTGAACTCCCGCTTGAGTTGAAGAATGAATCAATAACGGATTTACTTGTTATCGGAGATAAAATACTCGTTGGTTTCAGCAACGGATGGGTGTATAAAATAAAGCTGAAGCAGAAAACAGAAAAATTTTTCCGTGGCGGTCTTGCACCGATTGTTTCCCTGACTAATGTTGACGGCAACTGCCTCATAACAGATTATGATGGAAGATTTACTTTAGTGAAATTATTGCCTTGATATTCTTAGTGAGACTTTGTGCCCTTAGTGTCTCAGTGGTAAAAATCTTCTTCACCACTAAGACACTCAGATCACTCAGATCACTCAGAAATACTAAGTAAATAATGAATAAAATGAACAAACTTTTCAACGGATTTATTTTTGATATTGATGGAACGCTGACTTCCACCAACCAGCTTATATTCGATTCATTCAACTTCATTGCGAAAAAATATCTCAACAGAACTTTTTCTGATGATGAAATTATTTCGCTTTTCGGTCCGACGGAAGATGTAATTCTGAAAGAATGGTGCGGCGACAAATATGAAGCAGCAAGAGAAGATTATTACAGGTATTACAGCGAGCATCACGGAATTGCAGGGCTTTATGAAGGCATTAAAGAAATTCTTCATCATCTGAAAAGCAAAGGTTATCCAATTGGAATATTCACTGGCAAAGGCAGAGATGCTTCGATAATAACATTAACCAAATTGGGAGTTGATCACTACTTCGATTTGATTATTACCGGTGATGATGTTGAAAATCACAAGCCCTCTCCCGAAGGAATACTGAAGTTTGTAAATCACTTCGGACTTAATCCTGAAAGAGTTTTGATGATTGGAGATTCTGTAAGCGATGTGATAGCTTCAAAAGATGCAGGGATCAAAATTGCTTCTGTTCTCTGGGATAGTTATGGAGGCGAAGAAGTAAAATTACTAAGCAGTGATTATTATTTTCATACGGTGGAAGAACTGAGGGAGTTTTTGATTGGGACAAACTAGAGCTAAAAAATTTGATCTCAGATTAATGAATAACGATTTATAATTTGCGAAGTGTAAATCAGAAATCAAAAATCGGCAATCGTTGTTCTTAAATCAAAAAACAGCAGTCAGATTCCCGACCCGTCTTCTCCGCCTTTCGATGGATTCGACGAGGCAAGCAAACGGGAATGACTGCTTCCCGCTACTTCACAATCGCAAGTTTCTGTGTTGCTTCTTCGGATCTATTTCCTGCTTTCATTATAACCTTATAAAGGTAAACACCATTGGCAAGAACATCTCCGTCTTCGTCTCTGCCATCCCAGAAAATTTTGTTGAAGTCGTACTTCAATTCAGAAGAAGAAAGTTTTATTTCGCGCACGAGTCTTCCTGCGATCGTAAATATTTTTATTCTGATTTCTTCGGGAATTTGTGTAAGCTTAAAAGTAAAGTGCGTCTCCCCTTTCGATGGATTGGGATAATTATAAACATTAAGCAGCTTTGCTTCATTTGAAACGAGAAAGAATTTTTCTACACCGCTGGAGTCAACAATATTCCCGCCTGAGTCTTTCCATAAAATTTTCATTGCATATTCGCCATCAGTAAGAACAGGTGTAAAATCAACTGTAACTTTTGGATTGGTTTCTGAGAATTGGTAGTTAATGATAGAAGTATCCACAGGAATCAGCTCATCATTCAGATAAACCATAACAGAACTTGGGTCTGTAATAGGAAGCAAAGATTCATCATTTAGTTCAATATGAATGGTCGGATTCGATGCTACATATTCTCCATCGAGGATATCATTGCCATCAATAGTTAAAGTAATGACAGGCTTGGTGGTATCTGGCTTAATAAAAAATGGTACGCTGAAGAAGTTGTTATCTTCAAAGAGTTCTCTGATATGATTATCTGAATCAATATTTATTAAAAAAGTTTTTGCCCCGCTGCCAGAAGAAGTATTATAAAGAACCTCAAAAAGTTTTCGATCATCAGGTTTTAATGAATCAACTTGCTGTGTAAAAATAGTTTGCCGTGAATTGTCTTCATTGATAACTTCAACCTTTACATCGAAGCTGTCAGCTTTACTCTCACCAACATTGTAAACATAAAACGAAAGACCAATATCTTCCCCAATTGTCACACTGTCTGCTGATGAAGAAACTACCTGGTAGTTTGTTGCGAGTTCCGGAACAGGAATAAAATTGACACCGATCTCTTTGAAAACAGGCGACTCAAAATTTTCGTTTGCGTTAATTCTTGTTAGTACTCTAATTGATGGGTATTCAATTGCATTAATGTTGCTGATATCCGCGACATCACCTGAGAAAGTTAATGCTGCAAGAGTATCATTCGTGTTATCACTTTTAATTCCGATAGGGATATAAATTATGTCACCACCCGATGTAAGTGAATCTGTTTTAGTCAAAGTCAGCCATTCTGATGAATTTGTAATTTGAGGAAATTCTATCCATCCATTTTTATTTGAAACAATTACTGAAGTTTCAATCATTGCCGGGCCGGAATATTGTTTTTTAAATGATTCTAACACTGTCCCTTGTACTGCGCCTTTTTTCCCGATCATACACCAGGAATCTCTGTAAAGGACACTATCGACATAAAGACTGCCAAGAGTTTCAATTGCTTGTCGGACCGGTGTTCCCTGGCTGAATCCCAAAACTGATTGTGCGGCATCTACACAGACTGTCATCGCTAAGAAAGTACCAGTAGGAATCGAATCAATATAAGCGATCAATAATGAATCTGATTTCAATACTTCCGAATAGACAAAATATTTTATGTCTGAAGGTACCAACGTTAATGAATCAATAATAGCTGTTGCAATTCCCCAGTATAAAGTGTTTGGGAGTAATTCAGTGTCATTCAGTTTAATTGAGCCAAAACCTCCATCGTCAAAGCCGGCTGAACCTATCTCGAGTAAATTTTCATATTTAGTTAGCTTCCAGTTTCCATTTGCTGAATCAAATGCTACATTGTTATAATTCAAATCTGAATAATTAAATGAACGATTAAAATACCAGCTAAATGTGTAAGCATTAAAAAAAGAAAATGGATTTGACCACGATGCCTCTGGTAAGTTTAACTTTGCTCTTAACCAATATCGAGCACTACCAAGTACCGGCAGATCATATCTTGTTTTAAGAAGATTCATCGACTTGCTTTCTTCAACACTATTCAAAAATTCCGGATTATCCGCTATGGCCACAACAATAGAAGAAACATTTGTATCTGCTAAAAAAACCGGATTTAGAAATTCCAACTGATCAATTAATGAATTGTAAAACTTTTCAGATTCTATTGGTCTTATCGATGAAGAATAAACAATAAAATTATAGTATGCTGAATTATCATCCTCATATATTTCATCGAAAAAATTATTCTTGTCGATAATTACCTCCAGGTTATGTTCACCTACTAGCCCGCTTATCGGAATACTCAGGTAAATTTCTTTTTTATAAAGTGGGATTGGAATATTCCACTCGGAAAAGAAAATTTCATTTCCATTATAAATATCTTTTATAGTAATTGATACGGAATCTTCCAGTACTTTACCAAAATTAATTAATTCTAATTTAATTTGAATTGAGTCTTCAGTATCGAGAGGGAAATTATCAATTAATGTAAATGAACCATTATCAATTCTAAAATTTGGTTTAGGCGGTAATTTAAACTCAAGTATTGGATCACCAAAAAAAATGTTGCAGTAATTAAAAGCTCTGTTCACGTCGCTTGTTCCAAACTGGTTAATTAATTGGAGTTTTGCCATATAGTGAACCCGTGAAATAACAGGCAAAGAATCGAGCAAAAGATTTTGATAAAAAAGTTTGGGATAATTCACAGAGCTTGATACATATCCAAAGCTGGAGTTGCCAAGATAACCAATTGCCTGGCCGTCTAATGATCCGCAAATAAATAATTCTCCGAAAGCACTTACATTTGGCTCAGCAAACTTTCCGGTAGAACAGCCAAAATCTGAGATTAGACTTAATCTATCATTAAATGCTGGTTTTAAATCAGATACTTCGGTAATTCCATTGTCCCAGGTTTCAGTTCCGCTATGACCAATATATGAAATGAACAAACCGCTGCTGTCAATGGCATTATCAACTTGCTCTCGTGTATAGGGTCCAAAGTTTGAAGGGGGATCAATTGTCTTATAAAAATGAATTCCTTCTCCTCCTACAGGCAATGGTCGCACAACATTATTAAGCACATAACTATTAGCAGACTTTAAGAGCTCAAGCTGACTGGGATTATTTGCATCTCCACCACTAAAGAACAAATACCTTTTGTTGAAATCATCATATCTTCGATTCAAATAAGTTTGATGCTTGTTGAGATAAAAATTCACTTCTTCATTTAATGTTGCAGGAATTCTTCCAACAAACATTTGCGGTAAATTGACATTTGAACTATCCCACATCGTAAACCATACATCGCTAACAGGATTACCATAAGATGGGACAAGATTCTTTCTTAAAACGTTTGGCGGCGGTGTAATTTTATTCTTGTAATCATAATTTGCATCACCTAACAAAAGCAAATATGATGGCGATGGAGCTATCCAGTTTTGATTAGCGTAATAAAGAAAATCTTTGATCGCTTCAGGCTTTGCATAGCCAAATGAAAATTCATCGTAAATATCATCAACATAAATTAGTTCATTTCGTGTTTCATAATTATTATTAATAAAATTGATATACTCCTCAGCGGATGATTGAAGAACTCTGTTTGTAATTGCAATGTAATCCGCTCCACGATTTGAATCACGCAGATTCACAAAAAATTTTTTCTTCTGAAATATTGGAGCTTCAGCAAGACTTTGCTTGATAACTATGTACTCATCATTTGCAGCAACAGTATCCGTAAAAGTTAAAACAGAATTGGATATGCTGAAAGATGTAATTTTTTTAAATGATGGTTTGATTTTATAAACAATCATATTTGCGGATTGCTGTGTTACATTCGAAACTTTAACAACTCTCTCTGCAGTAGAAGTGTTTTCATCAACACGAATCAGCAACGAATCATTGGATGCAACATTGTATCGCTGATACTCAACATCTATCCAGTCAATAAGTGCCTGGTGCCATCGCTGAGAATCATTCTGCATTCCGAAAATCCGAACAGTATTATTTCCTGCAACTAATTGATTTGAATTATAATCACCAAAAAAGTTTACTGTCTGCTTGTAGCTGAAAACTATAGTATCCAAAGGTGA
>DATIJX010000091.1:0-11456 GCA_035478175.1 Ignavibacteriaceae bacterium | reverse complement strand
AAGGAAACGGCAGAAACAGCAATAAAACTTGCAAACACCGGTCACCTTACATTTTCAACATTACACACGAATGACGCGCCAAGTGCTGTCGCAAGACTTTTTAAAATGGGGATAGAACCTTTTCTGATAGCCTATGCTATTAATCTCATAGTGGCACAGAGATTGATTCGTAAGCTCTGTACAAAATGTAAAAAGAAAGATGTGAACTTTGACAGTACTATTATGGAAGCAGCAGGATTAAAAATGGATGAATGGAAAAACATAGATTTATATCGTGCTGTTGGCTGCGACGAATGTAATAACACTGGTTACAAAGGAAGAATGGCAATTCACGAAGCACTTTATTTTACTAAAGAGGTAAGACAACTTATAGTACGCTCCGGTGCTGATGTCGATGAAGAAGCTCTAAGAATCCAGGCGAAGAAAGATGGTACATTAAGTTTAAGAGACGCGGGTCTTGAAAGAGTTAAACTGGGTATAACTACTATTGAAGAGGTACTCTCTTCAACAATGGAAGAATAGTCCAGTTAATAATGGTGGTAAGTTTTACTTACCAGGTTGAGTTAAATTTTCAGTTAAAATATTTTACAAGTTGTTACAATTTTATATATTGTAAATACCGAATCTTTTTAATTAAAGTAACGATTATTTACAATCGAATTTTTCTTGGAACAATAAATGTAAATGACTTAAAATTAGATAATCATTAAAAAATTAGAGAAAGCTTAATTTTGGTTATTACAGAAGAAAAAAGAATACTATCAGATTTTGTTGCATCAATCCCGGATTCACTTTTCGGACCTGATAGGGTTGGTTATATATTGGAAAATAGCAGCAAGATCAAAGATGAAGATAAAGTTCTTTTAAGGAAATTTGTAAACAAAGTACTCACCTCGATGATTGAAAGAGATGCTTCAGATATTGAGATTGGTGGTCATGGAAACGAAGGGTATATCTGGATGAGGATTCACGGGAAACTTGAAAGAGTGAAAGACCTTCCACAATTTACAGAGGATGAAGCCGCTTTAATCATCATTAATCTTTTCAATACTAATCAGAAAAAATACATCGCAACAACCAGGAACCTTGATTTCAGTTACACTTATTTCTACGAACGTAGAAAAATAAATGTAAGGTTCAGAGCAGATGCATACTTTGATCTGGATACCCTGGCCTGCAGCATCAGAGCAATTAATACATCTATTAGACCTTTATCCTCATTAGAATTTCACCCCAGTACCATAAAATATCTTAGCCACAATTACATAAAGTTTGGGTTAACATTAATTACTGGAATTACTGGCTCCGGTAAGTCAACAACATTAGACTCAATTGTTGATCATCATAATAAGTTCGATCCCGCACACGTAATTATTATTGCTGCACCTATTGAGTATGTGCACACTTCAAATTTCTGTATGATCAAGCATAGAGAAGTTGGAAGGGATGTTCTTTCATTTAAAGAAGGTGTGGTTCAATCATTAAGACAAGATCCCGACATTATAGTAATAGGTGAAATGAGAGACCCCGACACCATAATGGCAGCTCTTGAAGTAACCGATACGGGGCATAAAGTTTTTTCCACACTTCATACTTCATCAGCTACTGAATCTCTTGAAAGAATAATTGCGGAAGTAAATCCTGTAGAACAGGAGAGAGTTCGTAACAGACTTGCAGATACACTTGTTTCTGTAATTTCTCAAAAATTAGTTCCCAGCCTTGATGGTAAACGAGCTCTTGCTAAAGAAGTATTGGTTATTACACCCAGTGTAAAGGCGGCTATAAAAAATAATAACCTTGGTGAAATTTATATGATGATAAATCAAGGGGGGCAACTGGGAATGATAACAATGGAACAAGATTTAAAACGACTTTACGATCAGAAGCGGATATCGTTGGAAACAGCGATTACCTATTCAAATAATAAAACTAGAATCAACCAATTATTGTCTGCAAAATGAAACAATTAATTTGTATTTATTGCGAGGGAAATGACACTAAACTTGCTGTTATTGAAAAAGAAAGCGAAGGAAGAAAACCCTCCGTTCTAAAAACAGCATCGGTTAGTCTCATAAAATCTTCTGCCCAGCTTGAAGAAAATGTTAGCGGCTTTCGAATAGAAGGCGAGACACTTGATGTAGAAGGTTTAGAAGAGTCAACCTCTATAAAGAGTGATCTTGACGCTTCAAGCATTTCTGAAATTAGCAGTGCGTTAAAGGGATTTAATTTAGCTAAGTATAGCTTCATTCCCGCATTAACTGAACCTGCTATTTATTATCATGTCTTTGAAGGGGCCAGAGCTCCCAAACCCCAAAAATTAAAACAAGAAATCATACTTGATATACTCGAATCCAAAAACATTAGTGTTGACAAAGAAAGCATTGATTATATAGAGCTCTCTGATAAAGCTTTGTTGTCAGTTTTTGTGACTGGCGATGTAAGGTGTGTTGATCTTGTTAATTCTTTAGCCAGGCAGAGAGGCAAGAGAAGCTTAAAAATACCCACGATTAAAAGTGCTGATGTTTCGCTTGCTTATTATGTTGCCAAAAGAAAAAAGTTTTTCCCGGATGATCACTCCCTGATTGTTTATATAGGAAAAGAATACAGTAAGCTGATATTTCTGCAGGGACGAAGATTAAAGCATATCGGAACTACACTTGACATCGGAACACAAAACCTACATACATATGATGTTTATTTTTCTAAGATACTGCTTGAAATGGAAAATGGCGGTATTTCATCCCTTGATAATATCGTAGTATGCGGCGAAGATGATTCGGAAAATTTAATACTTTCGTTTTACGGAACTTTCCCGGAAGCAAATGTTAGCCGACTTGAATTTGATGATGTTGATTTATCTGCATTAGACGAAGAGACCAGGGAAAAATTCTCTATGTTTAGTGTACCGGTTGCAATTGCAACTGATTATTTTGATGAGCTTAACAAAGAACATCAAGGGCTTCATATTCTGCCGAAGAGCATTAAAGAAGATCAAAAAGCATTTCAATTTTCCTGGCATAGTTACGCAATTCTACCCCTGCTTTTCATAGCCGCATTTTTTATTACTCAACAAGTATTAAAGAATAACGGCAACATGAAGGAGCTTGATAATGAAATAGCCCAGAAGACAATATTGTTAAGACAGAACCAGGAAATCTTAAGTAGAATTGCCAACATTGAAGGTAAAATAAGCAGCTTCGATCAGACCCAGGCCATTTTGGATTCGGCAACAGCCGGTGCTGGTGTCTGGAAAAATGTTATCTCTAAAGTTTCAGATTTTTGTGGAAAGAGTAGCAATCTCTGGGTATCAAAGCTCTCATCCGGCGATGGAAGATCCGTTGATGCTGAAGGTTATTCACTTTCCAGAGGCACACTTACTGATTTTGCCTCTTCAATTGAAAATGCTTTATTGAAAAGCATGACATACGAAGAGTTGCGGGAAAAAAGCGCATACAAGTTTAATTTAAATTTCAACACTTCAAATCAGCAGAACCAAAATGAATAAGAAATTAAGAAGCACTCTCGGTTTACTTGCCTTGCTGATAATCATACTGGTTATTGGGGGAATTTATTTGTTTGGATTCCAGCGTGGTGCGATTAACGAGAGACAAGAAAAACTTGCTGAACTTAATGCAAACGTTTATGATCCCGAGGAATTGAACGCACGTTATCTGGCGCTTGAAAGACGTTCAGCCGAACTCGATTCAATATTATCAGCCAGGAAGTTTAATATTCCTCAAAACATTGCGTCAATTAAGTTCTACAACTTTGTTAATAGCATCGTTGCTAATTTCTCACAATACACCCAGGTGAATGTGGAATACCTCGATCAGGTAAAAGACAAAGAATTCTTTGTTCACCAGTATAAACTTTCAGGAAGCGGATATTTTAATGAAGTTTATAGTATGATATATGCGATTGAGCAAAGCAAGGAATTAAAAAAAGTTAGCCAGCTTAATCTTGGAAATCTTATCAGAACAGACAAAGAAGGGGTTCCCTTATTCCTGGTTAGCTTTGATATGACAGCAAAGGTTTATTATTCTGCAGACAGCAGATTTGCCGCTGTAGCTATGATGGAAAACCAACTGACTACTGGCCCGCTTTATGACGCTTTCTATCCGTTAATTAGAAATGAAATACCACCTAATGTGGACAACCTTCTTGATGTTCAGGGAGCTAAATTGTTAGCCCTGATTCCCGAAGGAGCATTCGTTGCAGATACAAAGGGAAACACTTATTTGGTTTGGGAAGGCGAACAAGTCTACCTGGGTTATTTAACTAAAATAGACTATGATAGTAACACTGTCAGTTTCATACTGAATAAAGGTGGAATCATAGAAAAAGTAACATTAGAATTAGATAAATATACAAGTAAAAACTAAGAGAACTAAAATGAAAAACATAATTACTTATCTGGCATTATCATTCTTCTTCGTCCTTTCGGCATACTCACAGCAGTACTGGGAGCGCCAATTTAAAACTAATCAAAACCCGGACGAGCTGGTAACAATGTCTGAAACACTTCCCTTCGATCAGGCGATAGAGTTGCTGAGTAAGGTTAGTGAAAGCGTTTCGGGAAGAAGAATTGTCTCAACAGCAACCCGGCAGGAACCCATAGGTATAGAAATTACCAATATGCCTTATGATAAAGCATTGTTGATGATAGTTAATTTTGCCGGACTGCAGTATGAAATGAAAGCGGATGTTATCATAGTTAAATCGAAAGAAGGACCGGCATTTGTGCAATCACCAGAAACTTATGCACCAATAACACAACGCGAAGTTAGAATATCAGCTGTCTTCTGTGAAATAGATGTTCAGGAAGCACGAAGAGTTGGATTTGACTGGAGATTTTTATTATCCGGAGAGCAGACAAATGTAGCGGGTATTCTTAGAGGCCAGACAGAACAAGCTGAGCAGGAGGGTGGCCAACAGCAACAGCAAGGTCTTCAGCCCGAGTTTAAACTTGGTGTTACTTCCGCCTTTAGAATTGGCGATTTCTTTGGACAAGCCACAGCCGTATTCAAATTTTTTGAAGAGAATGGTATTGGTGAAATTATATCAAACCCAAGTATAGTTGTGCGAGACAGGAACGAAGGAAAAATTCAAATAGGTTCGGACTTTTCAGTAAGGACAAGAGATTTTGCCGGGAATACTACGGAACGATTTTTCCCGACAGGTACAATTATAATAGTCACACCTTACATTCATAAAGAAGGTGGATTAGATTATGCTTTATTGAATATAGCTGTCGAGCGTAGTTCGTTCCAAACTTCTGAGTTGACTACTGAAATAAGAAAAACAACTGCATCAACGCAGGTTCTGATGCTTGACGGAGAAGAAACCGCTATCGGTGGATTGTTCCTAAATGAAGAAGTAGTAACTCGTAGTGGTATCCCATTTCTCAAAGATCTGCCATGGTGGGTATTTGGTATCAGATATTTAACAGGTTTCGATCAAACAATAGTCAGAAAGAAGGAACTTGTTATACTCTTAAAGACCGAGCTTATTCCAACACTCCAGGATAGATTTGAAAATCCGCAGTGGGAAAATGTTTTAAGAAGAGAAATGGACGAAGGTAGAAACCGGATTAAGTATTATCAATTCGAAGGCTCAAGTGAAGAGACACCTTAAAAATGGAATCAATTCTTATAGTAGATGATGATATTAATCTTTGCACTGTTCTTTCTGAGGAATTAAATACTATTGGATATGAAACCAGCTATTTAACAAACGGAGAAGAAGTTGCAAAAGCTTTAGAAACCAGAAAGGTTGATCTTCTTCTCCTTGATTTAAAGATGCCCGGCACAGATGGTTTTAACGTACTCCAGAAGATTAATAATCATAATAACTCCTTCCCCAAAGTAATAGTACTAACAGCATATGCAGATGTAAAGAGTGCAATTGAATCTGCAAGATTAGGCGCCACAGATTTTATCAGCAAACCTTATGACTTTGACGAGCTACTGATTACGATCAGGAAAGTCCTTCAAAGCAGCAATTAACCGGAGATCCGAAAAATGAGGATCAGCCTTAGAATTCTACTCATTAACTTTATCATAGTTGCTTTGATTTTAAGCGCCTCGGTGTTTGCCTTTTATTCTGTATTGTATAATGTTTTAATTTCACAGCAATCCCGACAGCTCGTTAGTGCCACCAACAACTTTATTTATGCTTTAAGATCAAAAACTATTGAGTTTGAGGACGAGTTTTTAGAATTTTCTTCATTTGAAATAGAGACTATTCTTAAGACAAATAACTTGAAATCCACCAACATTGATTTTATTCTGCAACTTGATAGTTCATCCGGGAATATTATCAAAATGGCAGTTAACAAGAATGTATATCTGCCAGATAGAGCAATTACGTGGGAAGAGTTTCTAAACTATAATCCATATGCTCTGGTACAAGAGGTTAAACGAGATAATGGTGAGAGTTTTTACTTTGGCAGGGTGATTACCTCTGCACTGCTTAGTGAACTTTCGCAAAAAATAAATTCAGAAGTTGCCATTGTATGGAATGGCACACCATCAGACCTGTCAAACCCCGCACAAAATCAGAAGTTTCTCTACCTGCTTACTAAAGCAAATGATTATTTAAAGGATAAGAATAATTTTGAAATTTATAGCGATGGCACAGAATCAACAGATATAATAGCTGCAGTTTTCAAACCAACTCTTTCTTTTAACAATCAAAGCAACTTGTATTTTCTGATATTCACATCATTTGGAGAAACGGGCGAACTCCGGACCACTCTAAGAAATATTTTTATAATAGTAGGAATTGTTGGTATTGCCTTATCACTAATATTTACTTTCTTATTTACAGATAAACTAAGAAAACAGATCTCCGAATTGGGAAAAGCAACTGAACAAACCTATTCCGGCAATTTCAAACATAGAATTCATATTAAAAGCAAAGATGAAATCGGCAGACTTGGAGACGCATTCAACAAGATGCTTGATGAGCTGGATAAAAAAGAAAAAGCTAAAAATGAATACTCTGAATTCATAACGCTGATAAATCAGAATCCAACGCTTAGAGAAATTTCAGATGCCGCTCTAATTAAAATTATTAATATCGGTGGATTTATCATAGGCGGTCTTCACACTGTAGACGGTGATGATATTAATCTCATTAGCTCGTATGGTTTTGACTTAAGGGCAGGTAAGCAGCCCGAAAAATTTGATTTACATAAACGTGTACTTAAAACAAGGGAAAGGCTTGAGCTGTTTTCTGACGATTACATACCTGTTGTTTCGTCAGGTTTAATGGAGATAAAAATAAAACACCTTCTTCTTCTGCCGATAATTTACAATAATAAAATTACAGCAATGCTCGAGCTTGGTTCAATTAATAAACCCAGCGAAGAAGTAATTGATTATCTTGATAAAATTAAAGATCAGCTTGCAATTGGTATTACAAATTCTAAAGCCCTTGTTCAAATGGAAAATTTTGTCGCTGAGCTTAAAAAGTTAAACGAAGAGTACCAGAAGCAGAACATTCAGATTAAACATCAAAATGACACGCTGATTAAATTACATAACGATTTAAAAGAGCAGGCTGAAGAGCTTGAGAGACAAAAAGAGAAAGCCGAAGAATCAACACGAATTAAATCACAGTTCCTGGCAAGTATGTCTCACGAACTTAGAACTCCGATGAATTCAATTCTCGGATTAACCGAACTGATACTTGAAAAAGCTAATCTTGAAGATAAGAACAGAGAGCGCCTCGGAGTTGTTTTGAACAGCGGTAAACGGCTTATGAATTTGATCAATGATATTCTTGATCTTTCAAAAATTGAAGCCGGAAAGATGGAAATAAGATATGAGGATGTGATTCTCGATGAAGTGATCGAAGAAGTTTCAGCGTCCATTACTCCTCTTGTAAATAAAAAAGGTATAGGGTTTCAGGTTACCAGGAATATAGATACCCGAATGCTTTTCAACACTGATCGTGGTAAAGTTACTCAAGTATTAATAAACCTTCTTGGAAATGCGGTTAAGTTTACTGATGAAGGCAGCGTAGCTCTCAGAATTTCGGCAGATGATGATTTGTTGAACTTTGAAGTAATTGATACCGGAATTGGTATTTCGGAGGATGATAAAAAATTAATTTTTGAAGAGTTCAGACAAGCCGACGGCTCAACAACCAGAAAATACAGTGGAACGGGTCTTGGATTAGCCATATCAAAAAAAATCTCAGATTTGCTTGGTGGTAGTATCTCTGTGAGCAGCCAGGTGAATCAGGGTTCCACATTTACATTTTCAATTCCCATGAGGTTTGTTGACACTAAAGTGCCTGAACTTCAGAGTAAAATAGATATCCACACTCTTATAAAAAACAGGAAGAATCCTATTCTTGTTATTGATGACGACGAAGAGGTCAGATATACAATCGGTCAGTATTTGCTTTCAAAAGGTTATGACGTAATCTTTGCTGAAGATGGTAACAAAGGCATACAGATGGCTATTGAGAATCAGCCGTTTGCAATTACACTTGATGTGATGCTGCCTGGCAAAGATGGCTGGAGCATTCTAAAAGAGCTGAAGGACGAACCACAAACCAAAGATATTCCGGTAATAATGGTATCAATAGTTGGAGATAAAAACTTAGGCTATGAATTGGGTGCATTTGAATACTTTATAAAACCGATATCCTCAGAAAAGTTACTCTCAGCATTTTCTAAATTGGAAAATCTTGCCAATAAACCCATACAAAAAATAGTAGTTGTTGATGATGACGAACTTGAATTTGAAAAGTTTAAGGAAGAATTTTCTTCTGACAATATTAGGATAGAATATATTAGGGAGAGCGAGTATGCGTTTAGTAAAATAGCAGAAGTGCAGCCTGACTTAATCGTAATAGATATTATGATGCCAAAGATTGATGGCATTACTCTTTCGTACAAACTTAAATCCAATATAAAAACCAGGCATATACCAATTATAATCAGCTCAGCAAAAGATATTACCGGGGACGAAAAAACATCTTTGAATAATATTGTTGAAAACATTGCTGTGAAATCCAAAGAACACCCACTTAATATTTTTAAAGTGGTCAGAAATCGTATTGAGATGCAGCAAACTGATTTGGCAAATTCCCAGCAGAAAATGATTAATATGACACCTGTTGTTAATGGTAAGATTAAGAATGGCAATAATGATTTAGCTGAAAAACAATTTAGCGCAGATGTCTTAATTGTCGATGATGATTCGGACACACTCTATACTTTGGATGAGATAGTTCAGGCGTGTAATTGTAATACGGTTCTTGCAAAAAGTGGAAAAGAATGCCTCTCCATTTTAGAACAAAAAACTTTTGATTTGATTCTTCTGGATATAATGATGCCTGAAATGGATGGCTTCCAGACGATAAAGCAGATCAAGCTAAATAAAAAATGGTCCGATATACCTGTATTTGCAGTAACAGCTAAGGCAATGAAAGACGATAAAGATATAGTTTTAAAACAAGGATTCTCCGATTACATCCCCAAACCGGTTAACCCCACCATTATGTCTTTCAAAATACAAAAGCTGATCTCCCAGTTAAAGACAAGCTAATATGAAAAAGATTCTTGTTATTGATGATTTGCCTGAAAATGTATTCATTTTGCAAGATCGACTTGAGAATGAAGGATATGAAGTAATTATTGCATATGACGGTAATAGTGGAATTGAGAAAGCTTACACGCACCTACCCGACCTCATTCTTCTTGATGTAATGATGCCTGACATAACCGGTTTTGAAGTGTGTAAAATTCTCGTCAATGATGAAAAGACAAAACACATTCCGATCATTCTGGTAACAGCAAAAGCGGGGTCTGAAGATACAAAAGAAGGGCTTGAAGCAGGTGCTTTTGATTATATTAAAAAACCCTTTAACAGAGTAGAATTATTTGCACGGGTTAAGTCGGCGCTAAAACTTTCTGAAGCAAATAAACTTCTATTGGATATTGAAAAGCGAGCAACTTATGTTGCTACAGTTGTCACAGCAAATCATAAAATAAAGCAGCCGCTGACACTTCTTAGCCTTTCTTCTGCAGCAATTAAGAGAGAACTTAAAAAAGAAGTGATTTCTAAGGAAGCAATTTTAAACCGAATCAACTATGTAGATATAGCTATTAAGGAAATCACAGAAGTATTAAACCAATTAAATGCAGTCAAAGAACCGATATTGTCCGATTATACGAAAAATATAAAAATGATTAAAGTAGATGAGGAAGAAACTAAATGAGTTTTTGTATTGTGGACAACATAGTTTCGAATTCGTAAGGCTTTTGTATCTGGCTGTTGATATGGTATTTTAAAAGTTCAGAATCATCCTCAACCCACATACTTCCCGAAGATAATATAATGGGAATGTTCAGATTTAATTTTCTTATCTCTGCAATTGTATCCAGCCCGGTCATCTCCGGCATATTATAATCAATTATCGCAAGATCAACTTTAATTTCCTCCGTAAGAATTCTTAGAACTTCTTTGCCGGAAGTTACTTTTATTACTGAATAGCCATTCGTTTCAAGAAGTTCCGCAAGAAGATCTCCAAGCATAAGTTCATCATCTGCAAGTAAAATAATTTTCTCACTCGGTTCAGCCTTTATTTCTTTTGGAGGTTCAAAAGATGGAATGTAAACATCAAAAGTAGTCCCGGCTCCTGCTTTGCTTGATACATCAATGTAGCCATTATGTGCTTTTATAATTCCATAACTAACGTACAATCCTAGCCCGGACCCTGTGTCCTTTGACTTTGTAGAAAAATAAGGGTCAAATATTTTTGTCAAGTTTTTTTCTTCGATTCCACTACCATTATCCCGCACAGAAAATCTAACATAATTTCCGATATTTAATAGCGGAAAGTAAACCTGATTTCCCTTGTCGACGGTTATATTTTTAGCGGAGATTTTTATCTCACCTTTACCATCAATTGCTTCCTTTGCATTTACGCATAAGTTAAGAAGAACCTGATAAATTTCAGTACTGTTGCCCACCATATCATATAGTTTATCATCTATTTCTTCTTTGAAGGCAATTGATTTTGGGAAAGTCTGAGTTATAATTTTTGTAATCTCGTTTAACAATTGATGAGGTTTTACAAGTTCTTTTCGTTTGGGTGTTGGTTTGCCAAATGAAAGCAATCCCTTTGTCAAGTCTCTGGCCCTTACTGAACAGTTCTCAATGTTATCAATTAGCTTTTGAACGGATTCATTCTGGTCTACTCTTTTTCGTAACAAGTTGACGCTTCCAAAAATGCTTGAGAGAAGATTACCAAAATCATGCGCCATTCCACTGGAAAGTTTTCCTATAGTTTCAAGTTTTTGAGCTTGAAGAAGCCTGCTTTCAAGAGCAGCATTCAAATCCCGTGTATTTATATTGCTAATTACAAATGATAAAAGGGTAGCAAATTGTTCAACAAGTGTTACTTCATCCTGGCTGAAACTGTTTTTGAGCTTACCT
>DATIJX010000090.1:0-9021 GCA_035478175.1 Ignavibacteriaceae bacterium | reverse complement strand
TAATGAAAATCTTTTTCAGCACCGAAGGCAGCTAAAGTAAAGATGCTTTCAATTTTAGTTAAGTATAGATTATTAGTTTTCACAAGGTGTGATATACATTCACCAACACTCCATTTATCTGCCTGAGGTTTCCAGTTAAATTGTGTTTCTGAGAGATACGAAAAGGACTTAATTGCTCTTTCGATATTCGCTTGAGTTGCTTTATTATATTCTTGAATTATTTGATGTGAGCTTGACATTATGCAAATAAATTCATCGGGGATAAATTGTTAACCCTTTAATGTGAAGGTTTCCCCTATATCCCAGATTCCTACATTGATATTGTAATTCTTGCTGGTTTTAGCAAGCCAGTTTAGTGGTTCAAGAATCATTTCACCGCTGTCGAATGTTTTCGTGTGTATTGGAATAAAGTGTTTTGCTCCTAAATGATATTCAGCCATCACAAGAGCTTCTTCGGGAGTGCAATGATATTTTCTCCAGGGTTTGTAAGCACCAATCGGCATAATCGCAATGTCAATATTTTCATCTCTATGCTTCTTAAACTTGTCAGTGAATGTAGTATCACCGCCAAACAAAATCTTCTTACCAAATCTTTCCATTATAAAACCATTAAAGCTTCTTCCATCATGGAAGTTTCCTGTTGATCTCTCTTTTTCACCGGGATAACGCCAGCCAAAATGCTGAACTTCAATTGCTTTAAAATTAATTCCATTTAAACTTACTCTTTCATCCCAATCAACTTCCTGAAGAGATTTCCACTTCAAATCTTCGACAACATCCTTAGTGTTGTATGCAACAATACAATCGAGTTCACCGGAATATTTTTCTGTTAATGCTTTTAGAGTTTTGTAATCCATATGATCCATATGAGCGTGAGATAGCAAAACGATATCTGGTTTTGGAATATCTTCAAGCATCAATGCTGGAAGACTGGCTCTTCTCGGCCCGAGAATATATCCTTCAATATAAACTCCAACCGCTTCAAAGAAGACAGGATCGGTAAGAATATATTTGCCAAAGAAATTAATCAGAACTGTGGCGTGACCAATCCATGCAATATTAATTTCATCATCTTTCCATCTATTTAAATTCGGTCTTGAAGAAGGCTCAATCATATTGCTGCCGGAAAGTGATTTGTTAAATCCTTTAACCAGCTTCGGCGGCAGGATTAGAGATCCTGCTGTTATGATTGCACTGCTTCTTAAAAATTTTCTTCTATCCATTCAATAATCTAATGTATTTTTGTCAGGTTAGGATGCTGTTAATCTATTCTGGTTTCATCTTTAACAAACATAATTGATTCTTAGTTCGATAAAATTTAGTTTGCGCTTGTCATTATTTAATAAATAATAGGTTAAAATGATAGACATTCTTATTTCTCTGATTATTGCAGGAATTGCAGGTTCAATAGCACGTTCGCTGTCTGGTTTCAGCCGGGGCGGATGCATAATTTCGATTGTGGTTGGATTTATTGGCGCAATTATCGGAACCTGGCTCGCACGTGAATTACAACTCCCGGATCCTTTTGTAATCGTAATAAGAGGAACAAGCTATAACATATTATGGACTATAATCGGTGCGGTTATTTTTACTGCAGTTCTGAGTTTGATCACACCCGATAAAAAGAAATAGAATCCTCAAATGGGAACTCAATTCAAGGGATCAAAAAAAACGGTAGAAGCATTAAACAGCTACATTAAATTAATTCGTTCTGCTGAGTCATTGAGCTCAAAAATTAATTTAGAGCTAAGTGAATATGGATTAACAGAAAGTCAGTTCGGCGTTTTGGATGCTCTTCTGCACCTTGGGCCAATGAAACATAAAGAGATTGGCAAAAAAATTCTGAAGAGCGGCGGCAATATTACAATGGTGATTAATAATCTTGAACGAAGAGAATTGGTTCAACGAAAAAGAGGTGAAAAAGACAAACGTCAATTTATTATTCATCTTACATCAAAAGGAAAGAATAAAATTCTGGAAACACTCCCTCACATATTTAAATCAATAAAAAAGCATTTTGAGATATTGAACAAAGAGGAGAAAAAGGAATTGCAGCGACTGTGTAAAATTGTTGGACTTCAAATTAGGAATTAGCTTAAGTATTAGCTTTCAATTTATATTCTTCAAATATTTTCGGCAGTATCTCTCCTGCTTTGCCAAAATACGAATAATTCACTGATGAGGATATTTCTGTTTCTTCAATATTAATTTCAACGATTGTTGCACCGCTGGCTTTAGCAGTATACACCAATCCAGCCGCCGGATAAACAACAGCAGAAGTTCCAACAACAAAGAATACATCTGCTTTCATTGCTGCGAGTTCACCTCCCCGAAACTGCTCCTCGGGAAGAAATTCACCAAACCAAACTACACCAGGACGAATCAGACCTCCGCAGTCACATTCAGGGACACCGTGAGAGAAATCTAAATCTTCGTCGTGATTCTTCTTACAGCTAATACAAAAATTCTTTTCGATATTTCCGTGAAGTTCAAATATTTTTTTACTGCCTGCTCTTCTGTGAAGGTTATCAACATTTTGGGTTACAACGGTTACATCTTTGAAGTGGTTTTGCATTTCTGCAATTGTCAGGTGGGCTGCGTTTGGTTTTGCTTCGTGAACAATTTTTCTTCTATAATTATACCATTCCCAGACAAGTTCGGGATTTCTCATAAATGCATTGAAGTTTGCGAGCTCCTCGGGTTTGAACTTATTCCACAATCCTTCTTTCCCTCTGAAAGTTGGTATTCCGCTCTCCGAAGAAATTCCCGCACCAGTAAAAAAAACAATTGATTCTGCGTCTTTAAGAGAATCGATCAAGCTTTGATCAATATTTATATTATCCTTCATACACGACTGTTAAATTCTATACTTTAATTTATCATGCAAATTAATAATCGTTAAAAGAATTTGATTCTTAAATCTTTAATTATGAATGTTTAATTAATATTGAACTCTCAACAGAGTCCGTAGACTCTGTCGGAGTCTACGACCTACGGAGTTCTTGTATTACTGTGATTATTCTTCTCTACAAATATTCAACTCCTAACGGAGTTGTTTTTTGCTAATTGTACTTAACTAAATATTAAACTCCCGGATAAAGCCCGACTTAATTTTTTTCGCTCCGTAGGAGCGATATGTTTTTAGAAATGTGAACGCTAAAAAATAAAGCACTCCGTTAGGAGTGCAATATTCCATTTCTATTAATTTATATCAAAAAAAAAAAACGAAAGAGTTCTCAATCTGATTTTCAGAATAAAAATCTAAATTTAAAAATCACTCAAGCTCTTTATTTACTTCTTTTAAAAGCTGTTTAGCTTCTTTCAAATATTCTTCATCATTTTCCAATACAAAAGGAGCCTTTTCTACCAGTAATAGATTTTCTTTTGCCAGCTCATATTCATCTTCTTCGATATAAGCCTTTGCAAGATCGAGGTAAAACATTCTGTAATTTGGTTTTAGCTTGATGGCATTTTGAAGTTCTCTTATTGCAACATCCATATCGCCCCATCCCAATCCAAGCGGGAGTCTTAACAGATAAGCTTTTTCGCAAACCTTTGCGTGAGTTCTACCCAACACATAATGTGAAAGTGCCTGGACATAATTTCCACCGTTGTTCAGTTGAATCGCTCTTTCACTATCAGACTTAACATCATCAACTGTTCCGATTGCAGAAAAGACACCCTGGAACAAGGCTATTCTTCCGTTTACTATTGCTCTTCTTAAATAAGTAACAGATTGATCCGGTGCAAGTGTAACTGCACTGTCGGCATATACAAAGGAATTTTTATATTTATTGAATTTTGCTTCTTTTTGTTCATCACTTTCTTCAGGCATTTTATTAGCTAAATCCACTATTGCTCTGCTCATTCTCCAGAGAACTTCCCAGTTTGCAGGCGAAAGCTTATCTGCCTTTTGATAAGCCTCTAAAGATTTTTGATGACTGAATTCGGTGTTGTATTTATCTCCTTCCTCAATAAACTCTTCAACAGTCTGCGCGAAAAGATTACTGATGACAATGACAGAAAAAATAGTCGCAAGAAAAAATGTAGAAATTTTCATATCTCTCCTTTGTTTAATCGAACAAAGATTTTTTTGATTTCTCTTCTTTATTTTCCATTAAGGAAAACTTGTGAAGATCGGTATCAGCTAAATGAATAAACTTTGTCCAGTTAGAATCAGGTTTTAGTTCAGCTTCGACTGCACCTTTGTAAGCATTAACTTTTGCGCTAAGCTCATCCGCCTGATAAAGAGCGATTGCTTCAGCAGTTTTAGGAACAACAGGTGATGCATGTTCAAGTTTTCCCTGATGACTTAGAATCAGATGGATAAGATTATTTTCCAGCCCGGAAGCAAAGCCAGGAATCTTTTTTATTTCATCACGGACAAGATTTGAAGCAATAACTATGTGTCCGATCAGCTTACCTTTGTCTGTATACTCAAATGCTGAGTCATAACTAAGCTCTTCAATTTTTCCGAGATCGTGAAGCATTGCACCAGAAATTAGTAAGTCTCTGTTCAGCTCAGGATGGAACTCACACATCAACTCACAGATTTTTATTATTTCCAGTGTATGTTCCAGCAAACCGTGAATATAACCGTGATGCCAGGATTTACCTGCAGGTGCTAGGCAAAATTGTTCAAATCTTTCTTCAGTAAAAATCTGGGTGAGAAGTTTTTTTAGGAATTTATTTGAAACACTTTTTATTCTCTGATTGAACTCATTCTTCATCTCATCGAGATTACGCTTTGACTCCGGAAGAAAATTTCTCGGATGCACTCCATCTTTATCTATGGAAAGTCTGATAGAGGATACTCTGATTTGCAATGATCCCTGATACTCTTCAACGGTGCCTGCAACTTTTACGACGTCACCAACTTTTCCCCTTGCAGCAAGCTCGGCAAACCCCTCCCAGATATTTGCATTTATAGATGCTGTTTTATCCCCAAGCTCAGTCGAAAGAAAATCACTTCCGCTTCTTGTACTACGTAAGTCAATCCTTCTGATCAAAAGAAAATGATCTATCTTATCATTTTTTGAAAGAGTATTTAATTCGGATTGGTTTATCAAATTGTTTTTTTTTACAATAAAATTATAAAATATGTCTCTTCGTCAATTCAACTCCAGATCGATCAGTAAATAACTAATTCAATTTTCTCTTTTAGCTGATCTGTAAATTTTGGCCTTTGTTTAATCGTTCTAACACCAATTTCCTGATAAGATTTCAATGTGGTCTCAGAATCTGAATCGATGATTGCTATAAACGGAATTAAAATATTCTTGTTCTCTTTACGAACCATATTCACAAACTGTAATCCGTTCATCAGAGGTAAACTGTGTTCCAAAATAATTAATGACGGTAATTTGGCAGAAATCATTCCCAGAGCTTCAAATGCATTTTCAGCAGTTAGAACAGCAAAGTTTTGATAATGTTTTTTTATATCGGACTCCAGTAAACCCAATTCTTCTTTGTTATCAATTACAAGAAGCAATGTAATTATGGCAGCAGGAATTGTAAAGTGAAACTCACTTCCTTTACCTTCAACTGAGTAAAACCAAATCTGCCCGCCATGCTTTTCAACTATCTGTTTCGTAACTGCAAGCCCCAGTCCACTACCCTTTTCACCTTTTGTTCCCTCTGTATTAAAAAGCTTTCCTATATTAAAAAGTTTTTCCCTATTTGCTTCTGAAATACCGACACCGTTATCTTTAACAATAAATTCAATAAACTGGTTGTTATAAATATTTGCGCTTACTTCCACTGAATCATCTTCGTTTGAAAATTTGACCGCATTACTCAATAAACTAATGATAGCCTGATTGGCAAGTCTTTCATCTGCTTCAATATACAATGCTTCCGGAATATTTACAGAAATAGTGATATTCTTCCTGACAGTTACACCAGTCAGATATGATATACAATTGTAAACAAGACTCTGTGCATGCAACTTATGTGGTTCAATTTTAAGCCGGCCTGTTTGAAGCCGGGACCAATCCAGCATATAATTTATAAGCTGCAGCTGATTATTAGAAGAGTCATAAATGTATTTCAAGTATTCCATTTTATCTTTTTCAGATAACGATGTTTCATTAAGCAGGATTTCTGCAAAGCCGAGAATACTTGTAAATGGTGCTCTCAGGTCGTGTGAGAGTATTGATATAAAATCATCTTTTGATAGATTAAGCTGTTCAAGCTCTTCGTTTTTCTTTGCGAGTTTTTCAAGTGCCAGGGTAAAATCGCTGATATCAAGTATTAGCCCGAATCTTTTAATTACTTTTCCATTAAAATCGCGGGTTACCGTTATATTTTCGGAAATTGAAATTACCGTCCCATCCTTTTTAATTATTTTATACTTAAGCTTGACTGTATTATCATCAGGTTTTTTATCAAACTCATCTAATCTCCTTTTATAAAGTGCTTTGTCCTCTTTTCTTATGAGCGATAGCCATCCGTCTTTAAGCTCTTTAATTTCAGAGCCAAGGAACCCTGTAACTCCTAAAACACTTTCTGAATACAGAACATCTGAATTAACGATTTCCGTTTCCTCCTGCCAGAAACAAATGCCGCTAAAACTGTTTACGGCTTCATCAATACTAAAATTTAGGGGTTCTTTCATTTAACTTTCAATGTTTAAACTCTAGTGAACTATCTTCAGAAAAACACAGGTATAAATTATAAAAAATATTTGCAACTTATAAGAGAAATATCATTCGATTACAGAACTTTAATATGTTTGTAAGCGTTCTTTAATTAAATTTTAACACTTGGATTGATTTTTATGAAATACTTCTATCTGGCAATTCTAATATTACTAACTACGATATCGGCCAAAGCTCAGGATGCAACAGGTTCTGTTTATGGCAAAGTAATTGACAAGTTTACCAACGAACCATTGATTGGTGCAAACGTAATTATTATTGGAACGGACTTAGGAGCGGCCACAGATGCTCAGGGTGAATTTTCAATCATTAACATTCCTCCTAACGTTTACCAGGTTCGTGCTTCTGTAATTGGATATAACAGCGTGACGAAAACTGATGTAAGTGTTATGCCAGGCAGGCCGGCAATAGTTAATTTTGAGTTAACAGTTACGGCAATCGAACTTGAAGGTGTGGTTGTTCAAAGTGATTACTTCCTTAGAAATCCAATTGAAGTTGGCAGCATCAAAAGTTTCAGTAATGAGGAAATAAGAAGAAGTGCCGGTGGATTTGAAGATGTGATTCGCGCAGTTTCTGTTTTGCCGGGAGTTGCTCAGGCTGACCCGGGGAGAAATGATTTGATTGTTAGAGGCGGCGGTCCATCAGAAAATTTGTATTTGATTGACGGAATTCCCGTTCAGAACATAAACCACTTTGGAACGCAAGGCGCAACAGGTGGACCACTTAGTTATATCAATCTTGATTTTGTAGATGGAACAACTTTTTCAACGGGTGGTTTTTCTGTTTTGAATGGAGATAAGCTTTCATCTGTACTGACTATCGATTTTCGTGAGGGAAGAAAAGATAAAATCGGAGGAAAAGGAACAATTGCTGCAACTCAGTTTGGGCTTGATATTGAAGGACCTGTGACAAGCAATTCAACATTTATAGTTTCTGCAAGAAGAAGCTATCTTGATTTTATCTTTAAAGCTGCTGACTTTTCATTCGTTCCCGAATATTATGATGGTTTTGCCAAGTATGATTGGAAGTTTGATAACAGAAATTCGATTTCGTTTTTACTTATTGCTGCTTTTGATAATGTAAAATATTTTAATGATACTGAAGACCAGCGATATGATAATTCAAGAATACTGGGGAGCGATCAGACACAATATGCAACAGGATTATCTTATCGTCATCTGTTTACAAACGGCTTTTTGAATCTTACATTGAACAGAAATTATGTTGACTACAACACTCAGCAAACTGATTCACTATTAAATCCTATCTTCACAAATAATTCACTTGAAAAAGAAAATACACTCAAAGCTGATCTTACTTATAAACTTAATAAAACAATTGAGTTAAACGCCGGTGTTTCGGGGAAGCTTATCAATTTTGAAGCAGACGTTTTTGTACCTGAATTTACAAGCACTTTTGGTGACAGCATTCCAACCGCAGATATTAATGCAAATGAGAATTATAACAAACTTGCTGCATATACCAACTTAAGTTTTCTGTTATTTGATAAACTAAATTTGAATCTCGGAATCAGGGCAGATTATTTTAGTCCAACAGCAACGAAAACATTTTTCAGTCCGAGATTTTCAACTTCGTACCGGTTAACAGATCTAACTTCATTAACATTCAGTACGGGTGTTTATCACCAGGCACCCTCTTACATCTGGCTGGTTGGGAATGAAATGAATATTGAACTTAAAAACATAAGAGTTAATCAATACGTGCTTGGAGTTGATCAATACTTTTCCGCAGATGCTTTGTTCAGAGTTGAAGGATTTCTTAAAGATTATTTTGATTATCCCACAAGCTTAAGAAGAACTTACCTGATTATGGCTAACACGGGCGCAGGATTTTCCGGTTCCGACGAAAACTTTGCTTCATTCGGTCTTGATCCATTGAACTCAGATGGAACCGGATTAGCAAAGGGATTCGAAGTATCACTTCAGAAAAAACTTTCAGACACACCTTACTACGGTATTCTCAGCTTAACATATAGTGAGGCAAATTTCATAGCGTTAGATAAAGTGGATAGAATAGGAAGCTACGATCAATCATGGATTTTCAACATAAGCGGTGGTTACAAGATTAGCGAACAATGGGAAGTCGCAACAAAGTTCAGGTATTCAACCGGAAAACCTTACACACCATATAATTCGGATGGCTCACAAAGTGTTGAGCAGATTAACACCATTCGTTTTCCAGTAAATCACAGTCTTGATGTGAGAGTTGATAAAAGATGGTTTTTCAGCAGTTGGACATTGATAACTTATATTGATATTCAGAATATCTACAACAGAAAAAACATCACAGGTATCAGGTGGGATCAGCGAACACAAGAACCTGAGTTTAACGAAACGATTGG
>DATIJX010000089.1:0-17963 GCA_035478175.1 Ignavibacteriaceae bacterium | reverse complement strand
TAATCAAAATCAGTTTTACAGCAGATTTTAATTTTAGTCCACATTTATAAACAAACCGAGGGTGTAATAATGAACAAATTTTTTCAACTATCATTTCTTTTTATCATCGTCTTGTTATGTGGTTCATCTTTTCCACAGCAGAATTCGTTTGAAGAATTAATAATAGCCAAAGAAACAAATCCTCAAATGTATATTGAGGCAAAGAGAGCGGCGATAAATCAGGAATTGCCGGTAAGCATAAAAATTCCTGGCGGCATTTTGATAGACGTTATTAAGGTTGAAAACGATGAGATACTGTACAGTGTTATTAAGAATATATTAAGTCCATTTTCAAACGGCGAAATTCTAACATATAATCAGGTCATGCAGAAATATGATCTCACAAGTGCGGAAATTAATTGGGGAGGAGTGATTAATAATGAGCAGCCAGAAAATGTAGCAACACAACTTTTACTTATTCCAGATTGGACTAATGACAACGTGTTATCTTTTGATCCAATAACTGGCGATCTGGTAAATGCAAATTATATTCCACCAAATCCAGGAAATCTTGCGTCTCCAAAACACGCACTTTTAAATGTCAATGGATTTATAAGTGTATCAGATCAAATTACAGATTTAGTGCAGAAATTTGATACGGCTGGAAATTACATTGGTATCTATGCGCCCGCAGGAGGAGTTAATAATACTATTTTGGATAATTTACGTGGACATGCATATAGACCAAACGGAAATTTGCTTGTTACAGTAGGTAGCGGCGCAAATTCGAATGCGGTACCCGAATTTGATTTAGGCGGTAATTTCTTAGGTAATTTTATCGCAATCGGTGCGGGTGGTTTGAACAGCCCTTTCTGTATTTTATTCAGAGCGAATGATGTACTGGTTACCGGCTCAAGCAGTGATGCTGCACACAGGTATGATTTAAGTGGTAACTACATAAACAATCTTATATCCGGACCAAATTTTCCACAGCAAATAATCGAGCTTGCGAATGGTAACCTTGCATTAGCAGTTTTTTCCACACCTTCCGGACTGGGAATATATGATTCTAACGGAAATCAATTAAACTTTTTTACAGCAGTAACTGGCTTGAGAGGTGTCTATCAACTTCCAAGCGGGAATTTTGTTGTAACGAATGGTGCTGGACTTCATGAAATAAATGGGACTAATGGGAATCTGATAAGAACGATTTATGCATCAGCTAACTTACAATATATTTCATTAGTTGATTATGCGACCATTCCAGTTGAACTCACAGCTTTCAACGCAGATGTGACTGGCAATACCGTTGTGTTAAACTGGACAACAGCCACAGAAGTAAACAACCAGGGATTTGAAATCGAAAGGGCTTCGTCTTCGACTACGCCCGTTCAAGAAGATTGGACAACCATTGGTTTTGTTCCGGGATTTGGAACCACAACTGAACCGAAGAGTTACAGCCACACCGATCAATCAGTCACAGGTGGGACATATTACTACAGACTAAAGCAAATTGATTTTGACGGAAGTTTTACATACTCCGGAGTAGCAGAAGTTGAAGTATCTGTACCAACTGTGTTTTCACTTGAGCAGAATTATCCGAATCCATTTAACCCGTCAACATCAATACAGTTTTCACTGCCTGTTGATGCACAGGTAAAGATTAACATTTATAATCTTGTCGGAGAAAGAGCAGCAGAGGTTGCCAGCGGTAATTTTGCAGCCGGAACACACAAGGTTAATTTTAGCGCAAGCACATTAACGAGTGGAATATATTTCTATCGGCTGGAAGCAACAGGAATAGACGGAAATACTTTCTCAAGCATCAGAAAGATGACGTTACTTAAGTAAGCAGATAACTAAATATAAATTCAAAAGCCCCATCACACGGGGCTTTTTTAGTACGGCCAGATATTCTTGATTTCTCAGAATAAATTTTTGATAATCCACTTATGCAGAGGCAGCATATCTTTAAAAATCTTAAAGATTGTGTTAACGGCTTTTCCATCGGATATAATTTTTAAGTTATCACTTTCAAACCAGGCATAAATTCCATCAAACAAAAGATAACCCGGGTATTGAGTGTTGGGATCGTAACCCCTTGGAGTTTTCTTGTATTTTTTCCCACCGATAGTGTAACCCTTCTTCTCAAGCGATCTGATGATTTGATGAAGTTCTTTTGCCGAAGCTGAATTGGAAACAACATCACGATATTTTTTTAAAAGGTGTGGAGGGAACATATAAATTCCAAGTCCCACACCAAAAAGTTTTGGCTCAAGATGAAAATAAAATCCGCTTGCATCCATCTTCTTCATTTTACCATTCCAGAAATACAAACCTGCATTTGCTTTGTATGGAGTTTTATCTTTGCTGAAACGAACATCTCTGTGTAAGCGGAAAATAGATTTATCCACTTTTGGTATTGCTACGATATCGGGATCAATATCCTGAAGCTTATCTCCCATTTCAACAACAAACTGAATGCAAGGCTCAAGAAAGTCGGAATTATATAATTCGCGATTAGCTTCAAACCATTCCCGGTTATTATTCTTTGAAAGTTTTTTAAGAAATGCGACAGTTTTTTTAGGGAAGTCTTTTAACGTATTATTCATTCTCAATACTTTCTGATTATTACTTTAAAAGTATCATTTTTTTTGTCTGGATTAGTTCTTGTTCTGCCTGCCCCGGTGGGGAATTTATTTCTCCAAAGGAGTCCTTTCGGACAGGGCTCGTGACTCTTAACTGATAAAAGTAAATGCCTGATGCCAGATTCCGGACAAGCCGGAATGACGATTCGGAAGAAGTGTTTCCACCGGAGGCGGATCCGCCTTTGGCGGAGAATTCAATTTCATAACTTCCGGCTGATTTGTATTCATCAACCAGCGTTACAACTTCATTGCCTAGAACATCATAAATAACAAGCCTCACCCCCAACCCCTCTCCCAAGGAGAGGGGGGTTGAAGGAATTGTGAATTTTATTTTAGTTGACGAATTAAACGGATTTGGATAATTCTGATAAAGAACAAATTGATTTGGGATAATGACACTTGTATCAGGTGGAGAAATGTATTTCAATATTGCCCCTCTTTCTCCTACTGCGTAACCCGTCCTTGCACCAAGGAACTGAATATCATACACCACAGCGCTATCCGGAGTTTCAAATTCTTCCCAGGTTTCACCCCTGTTGGTAGTAAGCAAAAATTTATAACCGGAAGCTGACCAGCCTTCATTATAAGTTCTGAAGTCAATTCTGAATGATAAACCAAAGAATGGAAGTTCTTCATAAATCCAGTTTATTCCTGCGTTCGTTGTTTTAAGATATGCAATCGGATAAAGTCCCTCGGGATCGCCGGATAAAGTAATGGCATTTAGCGAATCAAGGATATATATATCGAAAACTTCATCAGCGCTTACTCCCTGTGAAGTCCAGTTCAAACCCCCATTGGTGGTTCTCCAGATAACTCCAGCCCGATCAATGAACCCTCCGCATGCGTAACCAAACTGGCGGCTGAAAAAATTGAACCTGTAAACAGGAAAATTAGACAGCATACTTGAATCAACATCAGCTTCAGTCCAGGACATACCGCCGTCAGAGGTATATGCGAAATATGAACCGCCGGCTAAACCGTTAAGTGAATCAAAAAAGAAAATTGTTCTGATCAATTTGGAAGAGTCAGGAAAGTTTTTTGCCTTCCATTCATCTCCGCCATTTGTAGTTTTTAGAATTACTGAAGTAAAGGGAAACTCGTCTTTTAATGTTAATGCCCAGCCGATGTTTTTATCAACAAAAAAGATATCCATTATAAATGTCTGAACAGTGCTGTTTTGAATTTCCCAGTTATCACCACCATCAGTGGTCCGGATTATTGTTCCTGCCTCGCCAGCGGCCCAGCCGGTAAGGCTATCAACAAAGGATAAGTATCGAAGAGTTATATTAACAGGAGATTGCAGTTTTTTCCAAGGTTGTGTTTGTGCTGATGATGGATAAACGAGACTCATCAGAATTAAAAAAGATACTATGCCGCGAATAGTTTTTATCATATTCCAGTAAATATTCAAGCTTTAAATTAATAATGCAAAACTTAGCCAGAATATTTGAAAGATAATATGTTATTTGATATACAGTAAAAAAGCCAGGGATAGCTCATTAATTTGCGTATTATTTTTCTTTTGTGAATTTTCACCGGGTTGAATTTTTACTTCTTACAAATTTTAAGGAGGGTGTGTGAAAAAGTTATTCTTTATTATTCCAATACTTTTTGTTTTAGCTGGATTTTATGCTGGACATATTATTGATGACCGCGCAAAAAGTCTGTTTCAAACCATGAAGCTTTCGGAAGACAATGCAAAGAATACAATCTTGTCTGATATTTCTTCAAATTCATTTTATGTTCCGGGGATTAAAGAGCTAAAGAGCATAGCTTTAAATGATAGGGCCGCACAGGTTGAGATCATTGGAAAATATGTAAAAGACTTTACCGCTTCGGAAGATTTTAAAAAACGATACAACGAATACCGTGAATCAAGGAAGCCTTCTCCTCCTGAAAAGCCAAAAACCTCAGCAGAATTGAAATCCGAGTACAAGGCGGATCTTCAGAAAAGTATAACAGAAATCAAAACAAATAAATCATCTGCACCATCAGATCAGCAGGCAATGTATGATGAAACGATTAAAATGCTTGAAGACCAATTGAAAGAAATTGATAATCCGGATAACCCGATGTTCAGTGCTGATATGGACACATATTCCCAGATGGGATATGAGCAGCAGATGGAACAGCATAAAAAAGATATTGCTGAATGGGAAGCAAAGTATCCGGTTAACAATCCCAAGCCGTTAATTAAAACCTGGCTTGAATCTTTCCTTGAACAGACAAAGGATGTTGACTTCGGTGCGCAAACTGCCATTGATAAGAACAAGACATTGTTTGCTAAGCAGGAATATGAGAGAAAAAATAATTTATGGAAGTTGTGTTTCAGGGGAGGGAAGGAAACAACAGAAGCCGGACGGAAGTTTGCACAAACCTGGCTGGGCGAACTAAAATAGTTTTTATAATTGCACTTTTATAATAACAGGGATACATAAGTCGTATCCCTGCTTTCTATTCAGATTAGTCTCAACAATCAGAAGCTTGCTAAATATTCTGTCCCGTGAAGCTTGTGATAAGTGTAGTATAAATTTTTACAAACCGTGGCTACTTTTTCATTATCATCAAAAACAGCAACACCCCTTAAACGATAAATACCGATTGGATTACCAAGTTGGTATAATGCAACAGCAGCCGCTATTCTTTCTTCATCGGTTTTACCTTCGTTCAAAAGTTTAAGAAGGGGAATCATTGCTTTTGATGCATCGCTGCTTTCAAGATAAGATTTATTTATAAGATCATACATAACAAGCGCCGCACTGGTATGTAAACCAGCATTGTCTGACTCGATTCCCACCGTAAGATTATCAACAATTACAGATTTTTTTTCTGCAGGGAATTCGGATACTTGTGCTGACAGAGTATGCACAACAAGAAGCGTCAATAACACAGTGAATAATGTTTTCATTGTTAGCTCCTTTTTAAATGTTTATAAGTTTTATTCCGACAAAAAATTAACTTGAAAACTTATACAGCGCACTTCATTTCTGAGGGAAGGATAAATAATTTTAAGGGAGGAAAAATAATGGCTGCCGGTGGTTAAAACCCGACAGCCTATTATAAGAATGATCTTGGTTAAAGTTTTATACGAACGTCATTTCATCAACACCTGTCCGCCGCAGTGTCAACGAAGGAGGATCATCTTTTTCATTTCAGTAAAACCTCCGGCATTTAATCTGTAAAAATAAATTCCACTTGAAAGTCCGGATGCATTAAAAGTTACTTCATAACTTCCTGCGGGCTTTTGTTCGTTGACTAGTGTTGCTACATCGTTTCCAAGTACATCAAACACTTTTAATATTACCAGTAAAGACGCATCGCTATGCATCTCTACAAATGGAACAGTAAATTTTATTTTTGTCGTCGGATTAAACGGATTCGGATAATTCTGATGTAATACGAAATCATTAACAAATAATTCCTCATCGTGGGTGTTGGTCGGAGTGTTCATAAACATATACTTTAAGAGCATCGCCCCCGCAGCTTTAATTACCTCACCGCAGTAATCCATGTCATAATTTGTAATGACATCATTCACAGTGTGATAGTACGGGCTGAACTGGTCTTCCTCAAAATAAATCGGAGGGAATCCTTTCTCATAAAAAGGATAACTATCGGAATACTGATTTTGTGACCCCGTTAAACCAGTTATTAAAGTAAACTGGTTTGTAACATCTTTTGCGATGTTCAGCAAATTAGTAAAACCGGAATAATAATTAATGCTTACACTTGCCTGTTCAAGTGGCAGAGTGTTATGACTTATCATATCGCAGTTTATCATCAGACTTATATCCATATTTTCATCAAAAGCTTTTTGTGCATAATGTTCGCACCCGGAATCGCCAAACAGCATTAATTCTTCAGCTGCAAAAGCAATGAATTTTATAGTTGCTTCAGGCTGATAGCCTGATTCCATAATTACTCTAGCAAACTCAAGTGCAGCAGAAGTCCCGCTTGCATTATCATCTGCACCGGGCGCGTTTGTCATTGGTGAGCCGTAAGCGAATGAATCATAATGCCCGCCGATGATGTAGACTTCGTCGGGTCTTGTGGTTCCAGGAAGAGTTGCAATTATATTAACCTGTAGAGTAGTCGAGCCTCCACCGTAACTGGTTGTGCACATAAATGAATCTCGCTCGACATCGGTAAATCCCAAAGATGTAAATCTATCATGCAGCCAGTCAGCCACATCATACCGGTTGTTGTTAAGCATAAAACGTGTTTGGAAATCCTGCAGGGTTTGAATTACATATTTTACAGAATCGGGTTCAACTCTTGAAATAATAGAGGTGATAAGCGAATCAATATTAGTTTGTGCCATTACAGTTGTACTGAAAGAACCAGAGAAGAGAAGAATAAATAAAGAAGTAAAAAATATTTTGCGCATTGTAGTTCCCCGAATAATTGAGTGAAAATGCAAATAAAATTAATAATCTTATTTCCACCGTAAATATAAATACATTGGTTATTCGGGAAAACCCATTTTTTAGTTTTTAATTTAACCCCGCAAAGTGAATTTATTAATTTTGACTTTCATATTTAGTTTTGAAGTATTGGATTAAAAACTTCAGGGAGAATTCGTAATGGATAATCAGAACAACTTGCTTTCCGCTGCTTTAGGTTCATTGAAATACCTTTTTAATATTAATCAAAACGATAGCACATTAATCTTAACTGACTCCTATAGTTCACCAATAGCGGATGCTTTCAAACTTGCCGCTGCTGAAAATGGAAGCAGTGTTGAATTATATGAAATAAAAAACAGTGATCGTCCTCTTAACGAAATTCCCGCAGAGCTTGAAAAACTTTTGCCTGGAAAATCTATAGTGCTGAATATCATTAAAGCCTTTCCTGAAGAAATATCATTCCGAATAAAATGGATATTTAAAGTAGAGGAAAACAAAAAGATAAAAATGGGGCATATGCCAGGTATAACGGAAGACATGATGCTGCGTTCTGTTAATGTTGATTTCTTTACTATGAAATCAACTGCCGATTTACTTATTAGTGCACTAAAAGGTGCAGAACAGCTTCACATAACTACCGATGCAGGAACTGATTTATCGCTTGGTGTTAAGAACAGAATTTTTACCGGCGACATTGGAGTAATTGCGGGCGAGATGTGCAATCTTCCTTGCGGAGAAATTTACTGCGCACCTGTTGAAACTAAAGCGTCCGGAGTTGTTGTTTTTGATGCAAGCATTGGTGACATCGGTTTACTTAAGCAACCGCTGAAAGTTTTTTTACACAAAGGAAGAATCACAAAATTTGAAAGTGATGATGAAGAGCTGGCGAAAAGGGTTGAACAACTTTCAAGCGTTGATGAAGAGGCGAGAGTAATCGGCGAGCTTGGAATAGGTGTCAATCCCGGGGCACGTATTACTGGTAATATGCTTGAAGATGAAAAAGCAATCGGCACCGCCCATATTGCATTCGGAAATAATGCAGATTTTCCCGGCGGCGGAAATAATCACTCACAGATTCACAGGGATTTTCTATTTTACACACCTACTATTGAAGTATCATTTGCCGATGGAACCAAAAAATTTCTGATTCGAAAAGGTGAATTTTGTTCGTAGAATTTACTGTGTTATTAAAAACTCACCTGACAAATTAATTAGCTTCGCCCGGAATCTTTATCTTATAAAATCATTCAGATTAAGCTTATCAGACACAGAAAGGGAGCCATCGCTTGATTTAAATGTGAAGGCAAGATTATCTGTTTTTTCCCGCAGGTATTTCTTCATACCTCTGAACATCCCGCCCGGAAAGATTTTATATGTAGCAAAAAGAGCTGTCTTTATTCCATTGAGTGTCGGGAGTCTTTTAACAAAGTTTATCCATTCGCTATCCGTCCGCGAAAACAAAAGTCCATTACTTGCACCGCTGAGCAGCAGATAATCCGCGCCTTCCAGCTTTTTGGGTTCAAAGCTGTTGATCGGAATAAGTTCAGCAGCGAGTCCTCTGTTAAGTAAAAAGTTTGCAATCTCCTCACCAAATTTTTTTGTGGTGCTATTTTTATTCTCTACGATTATTAAAGCCTTTTTCATTTTATAACTCCTTTTATAATTGCTGGCAGAAAACTAAAGAGTCAAACAGTAATTTTTCATTAATATATTATGTGCGGAAGTTTTTAATGATAGATCGGCCTTTTTTAATTATTTGTGTATTTGAAACGAGGGATTGTTAGATAAGAAATTTCCGGGGTCACAACCTTATTGCAACACCCGGAATAGAAACATAAGCCTGAGATCACTTCAACAGCATCATCTTCTTCGTCTTGGAATATGTCCCGGCATTTAGTTGATAAAAATAAATTCCGCTCGATAAATCAGGTCTGGAGAACTGAGCTATGTTGAATTCGACTTCATAAGTCCCTGCCGTCTTTTCTTCATTAACAAGTGTTGCAACTTCGTTGCCAAGAATATCATATATCTTTAATGTTACCAGTAGAGACGCATCGCGATGCGTCTCTACGGAAGGAATTGTGAATTTTATTTTTGTTGTAGGATTAAACGGATTCGGATAATTCTGTGAAAGACTGAATTCTGTTGGCAGAGAACTTTTATCTTTTTCTTCTTCAACATTTACAATCAAAATATTTGCCTCAACCCAGATTGGATCGCTCGCATCTGGATTGATTGATGTACCAAGAGTTGCGTTGTTATCATGAAAGGATAAGTCTTCAGCGGTTTGTCCTGTTCCCTCATCCAAACGCCAGTAGCCAACTAGCCCGCTGTCTGTTGTTGAATAATACTCTGAAGTGAGAATAGTATTCATTGTACTTTGAATTTGCAATTGTGTTCTGGCAATATTCCATACTCGCACTTCATCTATTTTACCGTTGAAAACTCTTCCGGGGAAACCAGGAGATTCACCAACTAACAAATTGCTGTTAGCTGCGTTCCCGATTGTTAATACAATGTTAAATTGTGCCGCCAATTCTCCATCCACAAAAATTTTCATAGAAGTTCCGTCATAAGCTGCAGCAATATGATGCCAGTTGTTCAACTGAACAGAATTAGTCGGAGTGCTGACCTCGTGCCAGCTTCCGTTTCCGATATTAAAATTAATAATTCCATCGCCTCCGCAGCGAATCATATAGCCCGAGCTGTTGGACCCCTGGTCTTTTACAATCACACTTCCTGAAAAAGACTGACTCTTGAATTCATTTACATTTATCATTGCTTCGAGTGTAATTTTATTTCCAGTAATCTGAAGCGAGCCTCCATTCCCGCAATCAAGCCGGTCATCTGTGCCATCAAACTGAAGTGCATAACCGTTTGTATCAGCTATCGAGTTGCCCGTTGTAAAGCTCCAGACTTCACCCTCGGTTGTGTAGTATTGATTTCTGCAGTCAATCTGCCAGTAGTAAGTTGTGTTTGAGCTAAGTATTTCTGTTTGAAAAGAATTTGAACCTGTGCTTGCAAGAAATGATGGCGGGTTTGTTGTTCCAAGATAAATATCATTTGAACTCGTCCCATTTCCAGGCGTCCAGCCGAGAGTTGGATTTCTTACTAATAATGTGTCACCATTTTCAGGAGAAGGATTCGTTGCCATTCCCGGCGGAGAAAACCATTCGAATGTTGTTTCCGCAAATGCAGATTCTCCGAATTCATTTCCCACAGTCTGCACTAAAACCGAAACAGAACTATCGCCTTGTTCATACTTAACAAACGGAACGAAGTATGCATTGTTAGCAGTTCCGCCGAGGTAGGTGAGTGAGTTATCCTGGTTTCTCCTGAACACATTATAATAATAAGATTCACTTGTTGAATGATCCCATCTTAATCTTAATGTTACAAAATCCTGCTCATCAACTTTATTTTCAACAAAAAAATTTGTTGGCGGATTTGGAATGTCTATTGACCCATTATATAAACTCAGTCTTCCGATTTTAATTTCATATCCGGTTCCCAATCCGCCCAGGAATGAAAGAGCGATCCGGGAAATTTTTTGTCCGGTGTAAGCACTTAGATCGATAGTTTTCAAATTCCAATCTGATGACGATGTATTGCCGACATAAAAATAAATAAATGTTGAGGGATCATTTTCAAAAGCTAACCCGATTTGCATATTAGTCGGGCCAATGTTTCCTGTTTTAAAAGCGATGTCAACTTTAGTGTCCTGGGAAACAGGAGCGCTTGCGCTATAAAGTTTTATAAGATTATCGCTTGTCAGATCCCCGGAAATTTTAAGACAGTTCCCGCCATAGTATGCATCAGTGAAATCGAATTCAGGAGTTAGTTTTATTCCGCTGCTTTGGACAATCCATCTCCAGGTAGGTAAAACATCCTGAAGCGAAAGATTATTCCATCCTGTTGTCGACAATTCAGGGTAAGATAATTTTTTTCCATTGATATAAAAATCATTTCCCTGTCCCGTGCAGAAATTTGTAACAAACGGAACATCAGTTATTGTTGTGAAAGCAGGAATATAGTTCGCAATTCCTTTCCAGCTGTTTGCTGTTGTTGTGTTGCTGGGATCGTGGTTCCATCCAACCCAGAATATGCTTGAGCGGTTGTAATAATCTGCAAGACTCGCTGATGAATTATAACACCAATCGGGTCTGTAAATTCCGAGTGAAGTTACGTGAGGAAGCCCATTCGGGAAAGGCGCTGACCAATTAATGCTTGAGTTGTATCCGTTGGCTTCAACATCAATTCCAGCAAATAAATCGAACTCGCTTCTGTTTAAACTTTGAGCAAGTGTTCTTGAATTACTTAAACCCGCCGCACTCCACCAGAAATTTAAAAACATAGTTTCTGAAACAAGAGTATCCCCCCATTGAAAATACCAATCGTTTAAGGAGTTCAATTGATTCTGCCAGGAGACATTTCCATTTTCGGTCATCGCATCATACCACTCAATTTCAAGATTAGAATTTTCCTGAAAGTAGATCATAAATTCTCTCATATCAATTGCGGTCTGTGAATTTCCGCCAGCAGTTTCCTGATTGAGAAACCAGCCATCAAAGCCGTAATACTCAGCCGCTTCAATTAATTTATCGGCAACCGGAAAAGTATTCCCATTCTTCTGCAGGAAATCATTCACCCATTGGAATTGTCCTCCGTAAACTACCGGCGGAAAGAAAACATTTCCAAGAATTTTAACACCGTTCCTGTGTGCCGCATCAATTAAAGTTGGATTCGGTGCGAGTATTATTCCTTCACCTGCAGAACCACCCCAGAAAACAAGCCGGTCGACATACTGCCAGTAGCTGAATGAATAGTAATTAATATTTAATGTTCCCTGTGAAGGATTATCGCTAGTCGGTGCAAAAGCTGATAGTGGATTTACTCTTGCTTCGTTAACTCTTGCATTGGGATTTATTACTGTGACAGTATCAACGTGTTTATTTTTTAATGGAACACCGGAACGATTGTACGGTGCATCAGGATCTGTTGAAGGTGACCAGCTTAATAATTCCAGCGGAAACCAGTAAGAAGCATATGGCTGATCGGAAGAATAATATGTTGTCTTACTTTTTGAAGAAAAGCCGGAAGGAATTGTCTGCGCCGAAAGCTGATATGTAAAAAATCCGGCTAACAACACCGTGGCTAAAAAAAATATATTATGTTTTATTAAAAGGTTCATACATCCTCAATCAATATCTTAATTGCTTTTGAGAAAATAAGTATAATTATTCTAACCATCTATATTGCTTGCTTGTCATTCCGGCTCGTCCCGGCAGGACGCTCGTCCCGGCAGGACGAAGTCCTGACGGAAAGTCCTAACGGACTTGCCTGCCTCGGCGAAGTCTGAAAGACAGAGACGGGCTGCCTCGCCGTATCCGCCAAAGGCGGAGAAGACGAACCTGCCCGCCTCTGGCTGGGTGAAGATTTTCTTTTCCGCCGCACAACACACATTGACCCCTGTCTCTTGCCCGGACTTCCATTTGTAATTAATGCTTTACAAATAGTGCTACTATTTGTAAGTTGGGATTGACAAATAGTAAAGGTATTATAATGACAAATTATAAAGAGCGGCGTATATATTCCGATTTGAAGAACCATCTTTCAAAAAGGCAGATAACCATAATAACCGGGTTAAGGCGCACCGGCAAAACCACCCTGATTAAAAAGCTGCTTGATGATTATGCGGGTAATAACAAAGTATACGTTGACCTCGAGCGGATAGACAACAGGGAACTTTTTTCAGAAAAGAATTACGAAAATATAATTTCTGCTTTAAGCTCGCGGGGCATTGACTTCAAAAAGAGAACTCTGATTGCAATTGATGAAGTGCAGCTTTTACCGGGAATAGCAAGCGTTATTAAGTATCTGTATGATAATTATCAGATCAAATTTGTTATTACCGGCTCGAGCTCATATTACATAAAAAATCTGTTCAGCGAATCGCTTGCAGGAAGGAAAAAAGTTTTTGAACTTCACACGCTTAGCTTCAGGGAGTTCCTGAAGTTTAAGGATATTAATTTTAATGCTCCAGAGGCAATTGGCAGAAAATTTATTTCTGCCGAATATGAACGTTTAAAAAAATATTATGAAGAGTTTGTCCGTTATGGGGGATTTCCCGAAGTGGCCCTGTCAAAAAGTGCTTCTGATAAAAAGGATATTGTGAGCGATATTCTCAATTCTTATCTGAACATAGATATAAAAAACATCTCTGAGATAAGAGACCAGAAAAATCTTCATACACTGCTGAAGATGCTTGCGGCCAGGGCGGGAACACGGCTTGATTATTCCAAGCTCTCATCTCTAACAGGGATATCGAGACCTTCGGTTTATAATTATATGGATTTGCTGGAAAATACTTTTATTATTACGCGCGTACCGGTGCTGGCAAAAAATCCCGACAGGGAAATTGTAAAAGCGCCTAAAATTTTTATTAACGACAATGGTTTACTGAATCAGCTTACCGAAGTAAGCAGCGGTGCTCAGTTTGAAAATACTGTTTTTAACCAGTTGAAATTTTACGGCAAGCTCCAGTATTACTCACTAAAGAGCGGCAAAGAAATAGATTTTATTCTTGACGGAAAAACTGCAATTGAAGTTAAAGAAACTGCAACCGAACAGGATCTTGTCCGGATCAAAAATCTTTCAAAGAATATCGATATCTCAAATCAAATGATAGTTGGTCGTTATCCCTCGCCAACATTTAAGGATTTTGTCTGGGGAGGGGATTTGGGATAAGCTGGCTGCGTCATTCCGGACTCCGGTCCGGAATCTCCGTTACTTGTCATTGCAGGCCCGGCTTCTGTCGGAGGACGCAATCTCTCTTTCGTCATTTCATATTTCCTTGTCCGGCCTAGACGAAATCCGGTCGATAGACTCAGAAGAGTCTATCGGACTCTTAGAGAATCTACGAAAGAAATATCCGCCTTATGGCGGACAGGATGGCGGGAAACATAAAATCTATAACAAATTTTTCCCTAAGCCAGCAGTGATTCCGCGGGTATGTTAAATTTCCTGTGAAGGTCGCGCATCATTCTGGCGGTCAACTCTCTTTTGCGGTTAAGAATTTCTGAAGCTCTGTTTTTTCCGCCAATAACCTCCGCAATGTCAGACTGCTTTAAACCAAGCTGCTCCATTCTGAACTTAATAGCTTCGATAGGATCGGGTGGAGCGATCTTGAAATGCTTTTGTTCATAAGCTTCAACCAAAGTAGTTAAAACATCAAGCAAGTCGCCATCGCTTGTGTTGGATTTTGCATTAAAAAGCCCCTCAATTTTTTTAAGTGCTGCTTCGTAATCTTTTTTTGTTTTAATTGGTTTGATATTCATTCTAAATTTCCTTTGAGTTTATTTTATCATACTCTTTGTGTGTGCCTATAAACCTGATGTAAACGATTTTATATTCGTAATTAATTGCAACAACTAATCTGTAGTCATTTCCTTTTATATTAAAAACAATCCTGTTGTTTGTTAAAACACTGGCAGTTCTGTAAAGCCGCGTTATATCTGATGGTTTTTCCCATTGAGCGCTTTTGGCTTCTGCATACCAGGCACGAAGCGGCAGCTCTGCGTCCGGGTGCTTTTTCCAGAAATCTTTCAGGGTTTTAATAGCTATTATTCGCACGGGCAAATATAAAAAGTTCCCATATTGGGAACAAGCGAAAAATTCAATAGATTGTGTAAAATCAGCAGAAACATCGCTGTCATTCCGGACTCCGGTCCGGAATCTCCATTACTTGTCATTGCAGGCCCGGCTTCTGCCGGAGGACGCAATCTCTCTTTCGTCATTTCATATTTCCTTGTCCGGACTAGACGGAATTCGAAATCTAAGAAAGAAAGAATACATCGAAACGATATTCCTTATTTATATTCTGTGGGAAGATGGCTAACTTTACCGGGTAAGTGTCTCTAGAATTTTATTCATCAACACATTGGGAGGAAAATTTAATGATTAAAAAAAGAAACATGATTGCGCAAGTTGGTTTAGTGATTATAACCCTTGGCATTTACGTAATCTACTGGTTCTACAAGATTTCAGAGGAAATGAAGTTTGTCGGGAAAGATGATTCTGCTTCACCAGCACTCTGGACAGTATTACTGTTCATTCCATTTGCAAATTTCTGGTCGTACTATAAGTTCTCAGAACTCTATGAAAAAATTTCGTCTGATCACTTTAACAAATGGCTGCTGTTTGTTCTGTGGCTTGTCTTTGCGCCGGCAGTGTGGTTTATAGTTCAAATCGAGATGAATAAAAAAGCAGACCAGATTGTTACGGCAAGAGTTTAACCGGATAAAAATAAATTGATGAAAAGCCTTCTGTAAAACGGAAGGCTTTTTTATGAAAAGAAAACCTGCCTTGCCGGCAGGCAGGTTGGCGGAAAGCTTAAAAGTTTATCTGATTTGCTGAGGTTGTGCTTAGCGCAAAGTATTTTAACATTTGCAGCACTAAAACTTGTCCCGACCTTTGAGTACGGCAAATCGTGCCTGTAAGCCTCTGGCTTAATCGAAATGAAGATTCTCTTTGGCTCCGCAGAGAACACATTGTCCTTTCCACCAGAGGCGGATAAATGTCTCTTGCCCAAACCGCTAACTTGACTGTTGTTGGAATTAATCTTCAGGGACTTTATGCTTGAGCAACTAGTCGAGATTGTAACAAGGTATGTTTTGATTCTATTTTTGCTTTATGGGGAGACGATTTAGATAGTTGATAAAACTTTAACAACGAAACAACAGATTTGTTGGTCGTTCCATTAAAACTATTAAAGTCATTTGATAAAATAATCTTATTGGCTTCCCCAAGTTGCTGAGTGGTAAGATTTTGTAATTGATAGCGCCATTTATCCGTCATACCTTTACTATCATAAAAATTTCTCCAAAGAATAAATGGTTCCGGCATCTTAAGTATTTCAAAATACTCGTCAATATTTTTACCAAAAGCCCTTTCGAAGAACTTTGTCCCGGGCATACCTATTCCCTTAGTTACATTGAGCACACATTGAACTGCTCTTAAGTATTTTCTATTCCAATGTTTACCTATGTATTTTCTGTTCAATGATTCATATCCATAAAGTGGAATGAATTTCATAGGAAAAGAAAAAATATTGGAATTCAATTCTTTATGAAGATCAACATTAATCTTTAAGCGTAGCCACAAATCTTCTGGTTTATCCACATAATTAAATAGGATGTAGTTTGAGAGTTCCTTGACCCCGTACTTATCTGCTAAGCGGATTGCATCTATATATTTATCTTTTAAAGAAACATGATCAAAAGCAATACGCATTGGTCTAATTGGAATTTGGCTAAGCAGTTTCATTTTTTCCTCGTCAACGTATCTACAGTCAATTCCTTGGTTGAAGTCAACGTATCTATTTTTAGGACTCTTGATACGATACTTTTCAACATATTCATTAAGTTCCTCCCTACACTGAAGAATGCTTTCTTTTGATATGAGATCGGGTTTATGCAAACCATAATAAGCAAGTAGAGAAGCAAAGTTAAGTTTTTCATTTTGCCGAGAGATACGATTAAGAATATAATCATTCAAATATTCATAAATCCTTGAAATATATTTACTAGCGTTAAGGGAATCTTTTTCATTCTTTAAATAGTTACATAGAATTTCAAATTTGTTCGGAGGTGTGAACTTAGAACCCAATCCAAAACCCATTTCGATTATTTCTTCAATTATTTTAGGAAATAGTGGCGAACCCAAAACATTATTATCCATAAGAATTAGATCCTTACGGTCACCATGTTTTTTCTTTATTAAATTAAGTTGTTTAGATATTGATATTTTATCTTTGTATATGGGTTCTAATTTTGGAACAGCACAAAAACTGCAAGTTCTTGTACAACCACGAGTCATATATGTCAAATAACCAGTATCAAGGGGATATTTATGCTCAATTGTTTCAAGTATACTATAGTCAGGAGTTAATTCGTCAACAATTATATCATTTTCATCTAAGACCCCTGATTGATCTAATAATCCCGTGATAATATTTTTACCAACTTCTAACCCCGTTTCCTTTGCTACGATATCAGGAATTAATGAAGCTGCAACACCCCCAACATATAATTGATCTAATGATTTAACAACTTTTTTTGAAAACTCAATTGCTTCTTTAGTTTGAATCCAGTAGAAAGTAAAAAGAGTCGTCACATAAACACGATCCCATTTTTTCTTAAGCACATAATTTTTTGAGAAATCAGAAAGAATATTAGTAACAGTATGCCTGTAATGAGCAGGAAAGATTTCTAATATGTGATTTAAAATTTCATTATTTTTTTTCTTTAGATAAGTAGCAAGTAATGGCTTAAGTTTATTCTCATTTATGGTGCCATTAACTTTCGTTAATTTGTTAAAGCATTCATTGTAGCGCTCTTCTATAAAATATTGTCCGAAATCACCTTTATAGAAAAATACTTTATCACCCAAAAGTTTATGGTAAGCGCTGAGCTTCATCAAACCCAAAGGAGGATACTTATTTAAATAATTCGGTTCTATTAATAATATTTTTCTCATTTAACAATATTCTCTATATCAACATAATAACATTTAAGACTATTAATTATTTACAAATATTCTATAATATTTACAATTATATTTTTAACTAACCTTCTAATTTTTGAAATAATTTATCAATCGCGTGCTTTATTTTTTTAATTTCATATCTGCATTTGCTTTTATGTTCATTTGGCATTTTAATTATCTCGTTTTGCGTTTCAAGGTCTGTGATCTGATCTCTAAATTTTTTTAGTTTATTATAAATAATATTTGTTAAACCTTTGTTTTCAATTAATTCATAACAATCATCTAATGGTGCATTATTTAAAAATTTTTTAAATACTTTACCTTTCTCACCAATCACTTTCGTTAATTTGTCCCGCACATCACTAGCTTTTGGAATCTCGCCACT
>DATIJX010000088.1:0-3297 GCA_035478175.1 Ignavibacteriaceae bacterium | reverse complement strand
CGTCCAGCCGGGACGAGCCGGAATGACAAAGCAGATTGAAGCGGTTTATTCGGATTTGGTTTATGTTAGAAAGAAGCAAGAAGCTAGAAGTCAGGAGTTAGGATCAGATTCTGGACCAGTCTACACTCCGTTTCGACGTGGCAAGCAAGCCAGAATGACGGACCGATCAACTACCAACTACCAACTACCTGCTCCCTACTCAACAATAAGATACTGGAAAACGCAGGACAAGGAATTCACCACAGAGTCACAGAGAAACAGAGCACTAGAACACGGCTGGATGCCTCCTCACCCGACTTTGTTCATCAGGAAAGAAGTATTCAATAAATATGGTTTGTATAATACTGATCTTAAAATTGCTTCCGATTATGAAATGATATTGAGATTGTTATATAAGTATAAAATTACTTCTTACTATTTACCAATTACTACTTACTTTATGACCATTGGCGGTGCAAGCAATAAAAGCCTGAAAAACATCTTGCAAAAAAGTAAAGAAGACTATGAAGCAATGAAGATGAATGGTATAAAATTCCCGGTCATCACTTTGTCCAGTAAAAACTTCAGAAAACTCCCCCAGTTTCTGGCTCGCGACTTGTCCTGATTCACTGGTTAGACCTGAACCATTTTAATATAAATTGAGATTTAATCTTTAATTTTGCTAAGTGAAAATTCTAAATCATAGCCCGGTTTAATGCAATACCTAATAATCTTATTTGCCGCACTGGTCGGAGTAATATTCATTACACCCTACTTTATAGAGCTGCTCAGCAAGATTAATGTAACCGATCTTCCTGACGGAAAGAGGAAGCTGCATCAATCTCCGGTGCCAAGGCTTGGTGGTTTGCTGATCTTTCTTACAGTTATGGCGTGGATATTTATCTTCTACGGTGATCTTAATTCAATAAAATTTTTTTTGTTAGGTGTTATCGTAATCTTTTCAATCGGGGCTTATGACGATCTTCTGGGTGTTAGCTGGTATATAAAATTTATTTTTCAGTGCATCGCAGCAGCAATGTTACTCATACACTTAATGCCGGATGTTTCCACGCTTACTTTATTCGGTATCCAATTTTCAATTATTCCCGCTACTATAATTATTTTTTTATTTATTGTGGGAACGATAAACTCATTCAATCTTCTGGATGGATTAGATGGTCTTGTATCAGGTATTACCCTGCTGATATCCGGCGTCCTGTTTTTCATTGCTCTAAACCAGCTTGAATTATTCATGCTTGTACTGCTTTCAACATTGATGGGCTGCCTGATTGGTTTCCTTAAGTATAATGCATTCCCTGCCAGGATATTTCTCGGTGATTCCGGTTCCTTTATACTCGGATACTTTATGGTGGGAGCAGTCCTGCAGATATCACTGGATAACTCAGTAGAAAACCTGGACCTGACATTCGCACTGATCCTGTTAGCTGTGCCGATTGCAGATACGATAAAAGTTTTTTCTGAGCGGATTCTATCAGGGAGACATCCTTTCCTTGCAGATAGAAACCATATTCACCACATTATCTTCAGCAAGAATATAACTCACAAGACAACTGTTTTCATCATTACATTGTATTCACTTCTTTTTGCAGCAAATGCTATTTACTACAGATACTACAATGAAATCGGTGGTATCATAATTTTTGTAGTTCTTCTGATACCATTAATCTTCGCTAATAAAATTCTCAACTTTATAATTAACAGTGATAAGCTCCTGATCTATGGAAGAACTGTAAACCGGTTACCGCAGTTTATTATAAGCTATTATAAGTCAGTTGTACTGCCTGTGGTAGCTATAGTAGTATTGTCATTGCTTATTTATCCCCTTGCTGCAGGTAAGAGCTTCAGCGCCGGGTTTCTGGTGCCGTCGTTAATTATACTTGTGCTGCTTTTAATCTTCACGTTACTCAATTACAAAAAGAACAAGCTTCTAACAGACATAATAGTTTTCTTTAATATTTTGATTTTCTTCGTGATCAATCTTTCTAACAATATTATCTATGAGGATATAACAGAACTTCCGCTGCTGGGAAATCTGACCTATCATCTTTTAGTAATCGCGATTCTGTTGCCGACTGTCGGCTTCTTCCTATTATTCAGGGACAGGATACAGCAAAAACGGGATTCGTATTTATCCAGTCTGGATCTTGTGATAATATTGCTTGTTGTTTTACTTTCACTTACTTCACAGCTTATACCAATTTCAAATTCATATATAATTCCTGATACGATTTTCCGGAGCTTCTTAGTTTACCTTTTCTATAAATTACTAATAAGGCTGCAGCCAAAATTCAGGTTATCATTATATGCAATTTCATTCCTTATAGTTTTAATATCGCAAACATTAATACTCATCTTCTGATAATATGCGTACAAAACATCTGCTCTATCTTTTCTTATTTGTATGGATAAACCTGCCGGCACAGACTGTTTATGAACCGATCAAATCAGATATTTATGAATTACTCGAAAGACTTTTCATTAAAGGCGCAATAGAGTATCACTCTGAAATAAAGCCAATCCCTAGAAAAGAAATAGCAGGCTATTTGCTTGAAGCATTATTGAATGAAGCAAGACTCACTCCGCTTGATATAAAAGAGATTGAATTCTATTCAAAAGAATTCGCAGATGAAATTTCATTCGTGAGCGATAGTTATAAACATAATCTTCCGCGCACTGAATTCTTCAGCTTCGGTGAAAATGACAGGTTCAGATTATTCAATTACAGGGATTCATCATTCAGCTTTAATCTTGACCCAATACTCGGGCTTGAAATCGGAAACAGATCAAACGCATTTTACTCACGAAGGTGGAATGGACTGGAATTATTCGGATACGTTTCAGATAGCTGGGGTTACTCTCTTGATTTCAGGGATAATCTCGAAACAGGAAATAATATTGATGAAGTAAAGCAGAATACTCCTGAGTCCGGAATTAATCTTTCGAAAGAAGCTGAGGAAAGTATTCAGTACAGCAGTGTAAATGCACAGATTAATTATAGCTGGAACACAGGAAATATATCACTTGGTAAATATGCCGTGAACATTGGAAACGGAAGAGCCGGGCAATTAATCAGCTCATCCAAAGCTCCAACTTATCCTTTGATAAGATTGGATTTTCGACCGGTCCATTGGTTGAACTTTATTTACTTCCATGGATTTCTGAAATCAGACATACCCGATTCTTCAACTTATCGTTCTACCTCAGTTGAAGGAAGAGAAAGTATTTCAGATATTCCAAAATTTATTGCATCGCACACGCTGTCATTTTATATAGCTGATGACCTGACTCTTTCCTTTG
>DATIJX010000087.1:0-24324 GCA_035478175.1 Ignavibacteriaceae bacterium | reverse complement strand
GATGTAATTGAAATTACAGAAGTTAAAACCTGGGAAGATATTCCAATTGCAATGGAAAAAAACAACGAACTTTTTATGGCAGCCTGGTCAACCAAAGAAGCTCGCGATGCTTTCAACAAGGCATACGATAAATATTTCACCGGTAAACATTCAGATGAAATTTACCAGGAAGTGACTTTCGGCAAATAATAATCGTCTTCAATTATTGGGAGGAGCGGATAAATTCCGCCCCTTTTTTTATTAATTTCGGTTGCCCCCGATATGCTTTTTTGTGATATATTTGCTGTCAGAAATTGGGTAAAAAATCGTTCTGGAATTAACTTATCACACGCAACATTTTTCCATCTGTATTATTAGTGCTTATAAGATTCATCGATTTGGGGAAAATTCAAACCCGAGTGGATAATTTAGAACTTAATTACCCTAAAAATTGAATTAAATCGAAAAACCATTTTTACTTTCAATAAGTGGGATGTCTATCCAGTCTATAAATTGCTATTACTAAATTTTTTATCATTCTTTAATAAGGAGAAAAATATGTTCAAGGGGTGGAAAATATTAATTATATTTTTAATGAGTTGCATAAATATGCTGCCTCAGGGTTTCAATCTTCCATCTAAGGGAGTCCAGATCTTTAATTTAAAAGATAACGAAGGTAGAAATCAAGCAACTTTTTTTAGTGAAGCCCGTTATGAAAATATTTCAGGTTTATCAAATAATGTATGGGGTCAAGTTGCATTTGATGCTAAAGATTTAAAGACAACGCTACAAGGAGAGGTTTCAATATCTGTATCTTCTTTAAAAACAGGCATTGAAAAAAGAGATGAGCATTTGCAAAGTTTATCGTGGCTTAATGCTGAGAAGCATCCAACCATTACGTTCCGGATAAAGGAAATACATAATGTAAATCTGATTGAAGATAATGAAGTTAAAATTTCATTGTCAGGAGAGTTTAAACTCCGTGGCAGAACCAAAGTAATTTATACCACCGCAACAATGAAATATTTACCAGAAAACGACATAACAAAAACAATAATGCCTGGTGATTTAATAAGTATTGTCGCGAAGTTTGAAATAAAACTATCAGATTTTGACGTGAGAAGTACTTTTATTCCCAATCGGGTTTCTGATATTATTCAAATTTCAATTAACATAGTTGGTTCAGATTATAAGTAATTATAGTTTAATCTAAGGCAATTGAATTGACTGAAATAAAGTCCTGGGAAGATATTCCGATAGCAATGGAGAAAAACAACGAACTGTTTATGGAAGCCCGATCAGCGGAAGAAGCTCGGGATGCTTTTAACAAAGCATACAATAAATATTTCACCGGAAAACATTCAGATGAAATTTACCAGGAAGTGACCTTCGGCAAGTAGTAATTATTTTTAATTATTAGAAGGAGCGGATAATTTCTGCTCCTTTTTTAATTAATTTCAGTTGCCCCTGATATGCTTTTTTGTTATATATTTACTGTCAGAAATTAAGTGAGCAAGAGTTTAAAGTTTATTTAATTACTTAAAACATTTTTTTAACATAAAATTTGTAACTATTTATTAAGGTATTACTATGAGTATTTCATCAAAGAAAGAAGATAAATTTTCAATCATCAAATTTGATGTCGATCAGATTTTAGGTTATGAGGGACAGGAATTTCAGGATCTTGTTCTAAATTCTCTTGAACAGAATGTTAACTGTATCATAGTTGACCTATCCGCAGTAAAGTTTATTTCAAGCTGGGGAATCGGGATGCTCATCCACGGTCTTGCTACCACAAGAAACAGAGGAAGCGAATTTAAAATTGCGGGTTTGGCTGATAACGTAATGCAGGTTTTTCAAAAAGTGAAAATTGATACAGTATTAAGTATTTATAAAAATGTGGATTTAGCTAAATCCTGAAGTTAAATCGGCATCTTCAGAAACTGAACGTGTATTGATTAAAGTTAACAGACGTTTTTCACCCCGCTCCTGCGGGGTTTTTTATGTGCGGATATTTCACTTGATAAACATCAAATAAACACCAATCTTTCTTTTGAAAATCATTTAACTTGAAGGATATACACGTTGAGAATATTAATATTATTTGCAGCAATGTCGGTTATGGCTTTTGGGGGATGTGAAAACAAATCAACAAATAATCAAGCAGAAAACAAAGCAGATTCAGGAGAAAATTTAAATATGGATAATTTAGAGAAAGCAACTTTTGGCTCAGGTTGCTTCTGGTGCACCGAAGCGATTTTTGAAGAATTAAAAGGAGTGAGTTCGGTTGTATCCGGATATGCAGGCGGACATGTAATTAATCCAACTTATGAGGAAATATGCACGGGAACAACAGGTCACGCTGAAGTAACGCAAATAACTTATGATCCTTCCATTATCAGTTACGATGAATTACTTGAAGTTTTCTGGAAGACTCACGATCCAACAACTTTGAACCGGCAAGGAAACGATGTCGGTCCGCAATACCGTTCTGCTATTTTTTTTCATAATGATGAACAGAAACAGCTTGCAGAAAAATACAAAGCAGAGCTTGATAAATCAGGCGCGTGGGATAATCCGATTGTTACAGAGATTTCTCCATTAACTAATTACTTCCCCGCTGAAGAATATCATCAGGATTATTATGCCAACAATCCAAGCCAGGGATACTGTGCATTTGTGATTGCGCCCAAGCTTGAGAAGTTTAAGAAGGTGTTTAAGGAAAAGCTAAAGAAATAAAAGTGGCGTTAACTATCCACCCATACCAAGGTACATTCCACCAAAGTAAGGAATTAACCATATCAACCAGACAATTATACTGAATTTGTGAAAGCTCAACCGCAACTTTTCATTATTTTTTAAAACTACCCTTGTTGCCCAGGTTGCGTGGATTAACATCAGCCAAAGAGCAATCTGTCCGGTTAGTGTGTGAGGTTCTGTAATATCAAATGGTCCCTTTGCTAAAAGATGCATTGCATAAGTGCCGGAGACATCAAATGTAAATCCTATCCAGAAGGCAACAACGTGCCAGGGTTTCAGATATCTTGCTATCCTCTCTGACCAAACACCAAGTGAATAAAATATTAATGCCAGAGTAATTAATGCTGTGGAGATGATTACAAGGGTTGACATAATTTGAAGATAAGAGTGGTCACTAAAATTAAAACCCCCGCCTGATTGCAGGGGTTTTTAATTTTGTCCCGGGATTTTATTCTTCGTCCCGAACTAAAGGAGTGGCAGACATTCTAACCAAATCTAACAGAGCGGAAACCCTGTTATCAATCTGGAAAAATTTTCCAACGAGTGGAGCTGGAAGCTGTTCAAACATTTTATTCAGATATTCTTTTCTCAAGTCCAATAAGTCCTGATTCGACCGCACGGATTTGTTTATAAGATCTTTGGCTGTTGCATCATCAAGTGCATAATAGTTCATCATAAATTCCTCGGTAATGCTTACCCGTTCTTCAAATATTGGACTCCGGGCAGCCATGTACTCATCGAACAGAGGCCAGAATATTTTTGCCTCATCCTCAGTTAATTTCAGATTCTCTTTTACAATTTCCTTAAATGTTCCCCCAACGTCTTTCTTCAATCCTTCAATGTATGTCGAGTCAAAGCTCTGTATCTGAGCAAAGCTTAAAGAAGAGATTAAAAGTGTAAAAAGAATTAGTAATGTTTTCATAGTACCCTTTCCTTGATAATTTTTATTAGTGATTGCTTACTGTTGAGATTTCTGTTGACTAAAATATTGAATGGTGGTCTATTTACAAAGGTAGGTTAAAAGCTAAAAGCAATTCCGGCAGTTAAATCATTACGAAAATTAACCAAGCAAACCCTTCAGGGGCACTGAGAGAATTAGCTCTTCTCTCAATTTTTCTTTATTGAAAATTAAATTTGCAGCATAAAGAGCAGATGTTGTGGCAGCTTCCATCAGCATTGCGGGGCTCTCAAGCTTTACCCAATCACCAGCAAGAAAAAGATTTTCTACATCTGTTTTTACAGTTGGACGATTCTTATAAAGATTTGTATGAAATGCCGTGAAATCGTCTTTCACTTGCAGGTATTCGTATTTTACTTTGTATCCTTTTATCTCAGGAAAATATTCTTCAAACTCTTTCATAAATTGATTTCTTATTTCATCTTGGGGAAAATCATCCGGCACAGCATACGAGTGAAGCTCAAATATTCCACCGCCGTTTTTCTTTACCCAATCTTCACTTGTCTTTTCCATCCGGTGATAGATTGTAACCGAATCGAGAATTTTCAGCGCATCTGTGAAAATGAAGAACGGCACACCTTGTCTGAGGTCTTTATCAATCCATACTCTGAGAACAGAGTAACGCTGTGATTGCTTCAGGTTTGTCATTTGATTGTAGAAATCCGGATGCTCATTTTTAAAATAATCAGAATTATTAATAATGCGCTTCGTTCCCTTTACATCTGATGCAATGATTGCATAATCAAATCGTTCGTCATTAATAATAAATTGATCGACATCTTTTTTGAAGGAAGTAATTTTTGAATCAAGAGAAATGGTTGATTTATGTTTGCCCAGATAATTCTTCGCTGGCTTCCAGAGTGTATCTTCAAAGTCGTCATTCAAAACATCATACAGCAAACCGAGATCATTGCTGAGGAAATATGAGTGAAAGCTTTTTATCAGCTCTGCCATTGAGATGTATTGCGGCTCGGCAAAAAATGCTCTTGAAAAAGTTGTGAACATCAACTGCATTTCGGGCGGGAGCTTAACATCATCAGCAAAATCTTTGAAGGAAACATTATCAAACTTTGCAAATGTTTTCTCCTTATTGTAACTAAGCAGCGATGTCATTTTTCTGAAACCGGGATTCAGCATCGCATCTTTGTAGGAATAAATTCCTGTCTTTGCCATACTAAGTATATTTAAAACCGGAACTGTGTCAAGATCCTTGAAACCAAAATTGCCATGTTTCTTCGTGAGTATTAAATAATCATCAATTGGGATAAGATATTTGAACGCATCAATTTTCTTTAGAAGGTTGCGAAGGTTGTAATACTGTCTAAAGAAAGCGTGAAATCCGTGCTCAACCTGTGTTGAGAAACCATCATCAAACTTTACCGGCCAGGAACCAACTTTCCCGCCGAGATATGTTTCCTTTTCAAAAATCTTTACACGGAACCCTCTTTCAGCAAGAAAGATTGCAGCAGAAACTCCCGCTAGTCCCCCGCCGATAATTCCAACGCTTTTTTCTTTTGAAAGTTTATCAGGAAGAGAAGAATCAATTTTGTTTAGCTGGATTTTATATCCGCCGAGTTTCTTCTCGATTTGTTTTGCGATTATGGATTTTATGCTCATAGTTATAGAGATGGTTTTTGTGCAAAGAATGTGTGTAATACTGGTTTCCTCCAGCTTCCGAGCGGTGAGTGCGTTATGTTTTCAAAACCCGCTTTCTTCAGCAAGTCAGTAAATTCATTTGGGGAAAGAAATGTCTCAACACTTTTTATCAGGTAGCGGAAAATTTTTGTTGAGCCGGTCGTTAATCCTGCGAAAGGAATTATCAAAAAGTATCCTAAAAATTTCCAGTAAAGTTTGGAAGCGAAAGATTTGCTGATTGCATATTCGTGAAAGCAGATTTTTCCGCCGGGCTTTAAAACACGATATAGATTTCTAACACACTTCTCAAAGTCCGGCATATTGCGAATTCCATAAGCCATAAAAATTGCATCGAGCGAGTTATCTGCCAGATCAAGATTCATCACATCCTGCTGAGCGAAAGTTACTTTGTCTTTTCCAAATTTCACCGACAACTTTTCTCTCGCAGCTTGCAGCATTCCTTCTGAGTTATCAATCCCGATTACTTTTCCATTCGGAAGATTATTTAAACACGCAATGGTTGACTTTCCTGTTCCGCAGCAGAGATCGGCAAGGTATTCGTTTCCCTTAAGATTCATTCTGTCAACGCTGGTTTGCAAATCCAGCTGGTATCCCTGGCTCAGGGAAGTTGCAAGATCATATCGCTTTGCAATCGTGTTAAACTCTGAAGGTACTTCCTTTTTGTTATGGATCAGTGCGTCGGGAGTGTAATCTGACATCATTCCCCTTGAAGTTTCTTTCTCCAGAATCTTCTGAAGCTCAACGATACTTCGTCTCCCTTTACGCTTACTTCGTGAAGGTTTTCCTTTGTTCGGTTAAGTATTTTTTGATTTGATGCGAGAAAGTCAATGTCTTCGGTAACAATCTTCTCCGACTTCTTCCCCATAAAGTATTTTGCAAATGAAGGGAGCCTGGAGAAAATATTTTTCCACAAAGTAATCTGCATCATATTCACATGCTCATCATCCACCTGATAAACGTGCTCGAGAATTAATAATATTCTTTCCTTGAAACGAATTTCAAGTCGGGAAATGTTCGGGTAATAAAACCTGATTCTTGTCCCGATGTTTTCTTCATTTCCGAAATATGTTTTTTCTGCGATTGTTCCAACGTTAGCACGTTTATAAAATCCTTCAACTCCATCATCAAGAATTTTAAGGTTAAAATCTGCGGGATGTTCCTGTATTTGTCCCATAAAAGATTTTATCGAGTTGCGGTGAACATAAGCAATATGATACGGGTCAATCAAACTTTCAGCAGTTGTTTCGAGATCAGCTTTGATTGTGTACGATTTGTAGGTGAACGGCCATTCACTCATTTCAGGAATATCTGTTGGCTTAACTTGACTTGCTTTTTCCGGTTCACCGATAAAAATCCAGACCCACTTGTTGAAATCCTGAACGGGATATGCTTTTATTTTTGCTGTCGGAGGAATTTTATCACCTGGAAGTTGTGATGGAATTTCCACACACGACCCTGTTTTATCGTACTCCCAACCGTGATAACCGCAAACGACTCTTTCTTTATCTAAATATCCTAATGAAAGATTTACGTTTCTGTGACAGCATCTGTCTTCCAGAGCAGTGATTGTTTTATCGGGATTGCGGAAAAGAATTATTTCTTCGCCGAGAATTTTATATTTTTTTATTTCGTTCTTCAGTTCGTCGGAAGGACAAACCAGATACCATTTATTAGTTAACATTTGCAGCACCGTTTTTTAGAAGTAATAATTTGATGTAGCCACTAATTACACGAATTAACACGAAAACAATTAAAAAAGAATTAGTGAAATTCGTGTAATTCGTGGCTAAATGTTTTAAAATAATTTCAAGCAGTCATCTTAAATATTTATAAAGACTTGTGTTCATCCAGAGTAATGATATTCCGTAGAAAAAATCTTCAACAGGAATAGTAATAATTCTGAAGTCAAGCTGATACTCGACTCCGTAAGTTACAACGGGACGCCAGGTTAAATAGCCGTTAAATATCAGCGTAAAAATAACAATAAGCAGAAGGTAAAAGTAGAACCTTCTGTCAAAAAGAAGATTCGTTTTCAGAAATTGATCAACAATGTTAGCAAGAAAAATAAAAGATAAAGTTAAACCAGTGTACTGTTTTCCTATTGAGAAAAAGTAAATACCCGCAGGCAGAGCAAGATAAAGCAGCAGACGAAGCCACTGCATATCGATTCGTTTTTCGTTTGCTCTTTTGATAATCATCTCCCACGTGAACAGGCAAGCAAACGGAACAGTAATGAAAAATAAAATTTCTTCGATGGGGAGATTTATAATTTTTATTCCCGATACATATTCAGGATTGAAATGCCAGTGTGTTCCTGTTACGAACACATCCCACAATAAAAACGGAATCGCCGGGATGGCGATTGCAATTAACATCGGCTTCAGATGATTCCAGATGTAGCAGCATTTCAGCGAGCCGAAAAAAGCCGGACCGCTGATGACGATGGCGTTAAATATGAAGTATTCGTAATTCATTAAGAAAAGAATTTTTATAAATCAGAGAGTGAAAAATAATGCTATAAAAAATAAGAACTGCATTATAAAATAGTATCCGGGAACTTCGTCATTTATCCTGACTTTTAAAAGTATAAACATAACTGCAGAGAAAGTTCCGATTACAAACCAGGCAAGATAATTTTGAAGAGGAATGTTCCCGTCTTCCCAGCTCCAGTAATTCAATCCAATAGCTACGGGCTCTAATATAAAATCAAAAGCAACAGCTAAAAGTCCGGCAAACAAAGGCAGCAGGACTTTATTCTTCGTTAATTTTGATGAGATAATAGTCGTTCCGAGAATAATCAAAGCCCAGTTTATTCCTATGAGAAGAGGAACTTCTAATAACTTCGGACCAAGAACATTGCCGTATGAATAGCTGCCGAAAATCATTCCTGTTTTTACCCCCACAGCTTCAAGCAGGAAGGTCAATATGAAAGTAAGAACAAACCAGTAATAAAAGTTTCTGTTTACCCGGTTGAAAAAAGTAAAGAACACCACTACGGACGTTAGACTCAATGTAAACGGAGTCAGGAATCGCATAATATCTCGGGTATAGGAAATTGTGTGACCAATTATACCTACTGAAAATATCAGCATCAGTAAAATAATTACTGACTTTTCTTTTATATATATCTTCCCTTCCATTTTAGCTTTTTTGTTTTTATCCTGTAAATCGAATTCACGCCGATAGCCAGCATAATTAAAATCTGGATCGGGTGTAATAAAATATTGATTATCAAATTTTGCCTGCTTGGGATGGAAATAAACAATCTTCCCATCATAACAATTAAAACAATTATTAGGAAAGATGGGTTCATAAAAATCAGGGTAAAAGGCAGTAAAAATGCAAGAAAGAGAATTATCAACAGAAAAAAGAACAGTATTGCCGGAATATTAAACCCGGGAAAGAAGTTTTTTGAAAAGCCATTGAATGCTTCTGTGAACCCTTCATACATCCTGCACGAAATTGAACTTCCACCCAAAAAAGTTATCAGTTTAAAACCAGCCTTTTTTACCTCACGCGCAATCTCCATGTCTTCAACCACCCTGTCGGCGAAAGCTGAGTGCCCGCCGATTTTTTCATAAGTGTTTCTGTCAATAAAAAGGAACTGTCCGTTTGCAGCAACAAAAGATTTGTTCGGTGAGGAATAAACTTTTCTGAGAGGCAAAAAAGCCAGCAGCAAAAAGTTCATCAATGGAACTACAAGCCATTCACCAAATGATTTTATTAACTGAGTGGGAAAACAAGTTATCATCTGCAAACCGTATTTGTTCTGGTAGTAAACGCATGACTCAAGCACATTTGGTTTTACCCTAACATCAGCATCGAGAAAGAGGAGGTAGTCGCCCCGGGCTTCCTGAGAAAGCTGATGACAAGCCCAGTTTTTTCCGAGCCAGCCATTTGGAAGTGGCTTTCCCGAAATCAATTTTATTTTGTTGTTAGAATGGTATTCTGAAATTTTATCAGAAATGATTTCTGCTGTTTTATCTTCAGATTCATCATCAAGAATTATTAGCTCGAAGTTTTTGTATGATTGACTTAGAACCACATCAATACAATTCCCAATATTTCTTTCTTCATTTCTTGCCGGAATTAATACGGATATAAAAGGCTCATTAGTCGATTCATTTTTTCTATTTGCGAACATCGGTGCAGTGAATAAGTTAAAAACCGAAATCAGGGCGCTAACTGCAACGATAATTAAAGCAAGGTAAAAAAGTAATTCAATCATCATTTCGGCTGCTCTTGAAGATATCTTTAACAAAGTTCTTTTTGAAAGCTGCTTCGTTCAGCGCTTCAATGTTCGCAACAAATTCATTTTCAAAAATGCTGAAGTCATTAACTATTTCGGCCGGACTGAGGAATCTTCCCGACCTGAAAACTATAGCTGGTTGTTTTTCATTGTAATGCTGAATCTTGAAAGCAACAGGAAGGACAACGCATTTATCAATTGAGTTTTTAAGGAATAGCTGAAGTCCCTTTTTCAGGTTTATTGGTCTTTGATCAAATGGCTCAATTTCTCCCTGCGGATAAAAAGCAACAGCGTTATCCGGATGACTCAGGATTTTGCTTGTGTAATTTACAGTCTCTGAAATGCTTTTTGGTTTTTCCTGGTTTATAGAATAAGCGCCGATATGCTTAAAGTACCAGTATCTCTCAAGCTGTTTTTGCAGCATCATAACATATAATTTTCTTTTCGTGGTCTTCTTGTTCAGTTGATGAATAAAAAAGCCATCCCACCAGCTGAAATGATTTGGTGTTATGATTAAAGATTTATCTTTTGGCAAATCAGGCGGCAGGTTAGCAAGAAAGAAGTTTGAGAAATTTTTTCTCAACATCCTGTTGATGTAAAGGTTAAAAACAAGAAAAGCAGCCTTATTATGTTTTGCTTCTATAATCATTTTTCACGTCTGCAGATTTCTTCAGCAGCCAATTTGCCCGAGAGCAACACAAGCGGAATGCCTCCGCCAGGATGAGCACTGCCTCCGCAAAAATACAAACCTTTGTATTTCTTTGATCTGTTTTGTTGTCTCATAAATGCAGCAGAACGGGAGTTTGAAGATATTCCATAAATGCTGCCAAGCCGGCTTCCTGTTTGCGATTCGATTTTTTCGGGAGTTAAAACTTCTTCCTCAAGAATGAGCGCATTCAAATCTATTTTTAAAAATGAATTTAATTTTTTGATGACTCTTTCACGGGTTAAGTTTATTTCCTTTTTCCAATCCTGTCCCGAAATATAGGGTGCATTAACCAGCACAAACCAGTTTTCATAACCATCCGGTGCATCACTCTTGTTAAACTTAGATGAAATGTAAATATAAATTGTCGGATCAGAAGGACATTTCATCAATTCAAATATTTCTCTGAACTCCTCTTCATAATTATCAGAGAAAAGAATATTGTGGGTCTCAAGCTCAGGATGATTCCCTTTGAAACCCCAATAGAAAACTATTGCAGATAAAGACGGTTCAAGAGATTCATACCGCTTTGCCGGTTTTGATGAAGTATCATTTAATAACTTTTTATAAGTTGAATTTACATCGGCATTTGAAATTACTATGTCAAAATCTTCAACCATAGTTTCTTTATTTTCATTTTGATATTCAATTCCTGAAACCCGATTACCATCAAGAGTAATTTTTTTTACTTTGGTATTGAAGATGAATTCAACGCCGCTTTCTTTACATAGTTCTGAAAAAACCTCTACTATCTTATAAACTCCGTCTTCACAAATGTAACTGCCCAGACCATACTCAACGTGCTGAATTGTATTCAATGTGGCGGGTGCTTTGTAGGGATTCGAGCCGCTGTATGTTGCGTAACGATTGAATAATTGTACAGTCTTCGGATCTTTGAAAAAAGATTTATTTGCCCCGTCGACAGTTCTGAAAACATCAATGCTTTTAAAATTCAGCAGTGACTTAAACGACCTTGTGATGAACAGGTTTTTTATGTCTGTTGGCGAATTGAGCAGGAAAATATCTGTGGTCAGCTCGTATATTTTTTTGCAGTACTGAAGATATTTATTTACTGAAGAAGAAGAGTCGTTTGTTTTTGTTTCAATCTCCTGTGCAAATTTTTCTAAATCACCAAAGGCATTGATCACGGTTCCATCCGCATAAAAATATTTACAGATTATATCCAGCTTAATCAGTTTCAGATAATCGGAAAGTTTAGAACCGGCTTCTTTAAAGATTTCCTCCAGAACAAAAGGCATTGTTATAAGTGAAGGCCCGGTATCAAATCTGAAGTTATTTAAGCGAAGTGAATTTGCTTTGCCACCCGGCTTACTGTTCATTTCAAAAACTTTAACATCGAATCCTTTTTTGGATAGTAGAAGTGCGGAAGATAAACCCCCGAGTCCGGATCCAATTATGGCTACGCGCTTTCTCATAACCCAACCTTGTAATTGTATCCCGGCAAAACATTCCCCCAGGAAATTTTATAAATAATATTTTAAGTTGTTTTAAGAACTTTTACTTCAAGATAAGACTTTAGCAGCAAATACAATTTATACCAGTTAGAAATTCTTACCCTTCTGCTCTTTAACTGCTCAACATCCAGTCTCTTAATTTTGTTGAAAAGCATTAAGTAGTAAAGATACGCTGAATAAACACCAAGCTTAACTGAAATGGGAAGCTTGACTATTCCCTTGAAGGCTTCTTTAAATTCATTTTCAACTTCTTTCTCAAGCTGCGCTTTATTATTATTATCAATAAAATCAAGGTGATGAACACCGGGCAGATAAATTCTTCCGCGGTCATTCAAATCACTCTGAATATCTCTCAGGAAGTTCACTTTCTGAAATGCGGCGCCCAGCATTCGTGCCGAATGTTCCAGCTCCTTGTATTTCTTTTCATCACCATCAAGAAAAACTTTAAGGCACATCAGTCCAACAACTTCTGCCGAACCGTAAATATATTTATCGTAGTTCTCCCTGTTATAAGATGTCCCCGTAAGATCCATTTCCATACTTTCAAGGAAGGCGTTGATTAATTTGCGGTCTATATTATATTTATTCACAACTTTCTGAAAAGCATGAAGAACAGGATTTGTTGAAATCCCAATATTTATAGCTTCCCAAGTATCGTCAATAAATTTATTAAGAAGCTGTTCTTTATCGTGTGAATGAAAAGTATCAACAATCTCATCAGCAATCCGTACGAATCCGTAGATTGCAAAAATCGGATCTCTGTATTCTGGTTTGAATACTTTTATTCCCCAGCTAAAAGAAGTACTGTAAGCCGTTGTTAGTTTTTTGCTGAGCTTATAACTGGTTTTAGTGTAATGTCCCAAAGTCATTTTCTATTCTCTCCGTTACTAATTTTGAACTGATGATAACCATTGGCAAACCAGTACCGGGCGTTGTCGATGCGCCAACATAATACAAGTTAGAAAGTTTTTCGTCTTTATTTTTTGGTCTGAATGCACCAACCTGGTTTATGTCGTGTGCCAGACCCAATCCCGAGCCCTTGTAAAGGTTGAGCATATTTGCCCAATCATCGGGAGCTAATATTTTTTTTGTTACGATATTGTTTTGAATATCAAACCCAACTCTGTTTGAAAGATCGTCAATAATATTTTTAGCAAGCTCTTCTTTGTCTTCCCACGATTTTTTGTATCGAAGATCCGGGACAGGACAAAGTATAAATAAATTCTCACATCCTTCCGGAGCGCAATTAGTCTCTGATTTTGAAAGTGCGTTTACATAGTAATAAGGTTTCTGCGGACTAATTGAAGAAGTAAAAATCGTATCAGCATATCCTCTGAAGTTGCTTCCGAGAAAATAATTGTGATGCGCTAGTTTATCTATTTTCCCTTTTACACCAAGATAGATTGTAAACGGTGCAAGTGTCCAGTGCATTTTGTCCAATTTTTCGTCACTGAATTTTTCACGGTTCAAAATCTTTCCTCTGAATGATGCAGCATCGGAATTTGAAATGAAAATATCGGCAGTCCATTTTTTTCCATTTTGATCAACTAATTCGTAAAGCTTTCCGTTATTGTTACCAGCACTTACTATCTCCGTGTTATAAATTATTTTCACGCCATTGTCATTTAATATCTTAACAAGCTCTTCAACCAGCCGATACATTCCACCCTTAACTTTCCAGTAGCCATTATGTTTCATCTCAGTGTAATTGAGTAAGGAATAAATTGCCGGTGTTTGAAAAGGTGTTGAGCCAAGGAAGAAAGCAACAAGTGAGAAGATCACCTTTATTTCTTCGGATGTAAAATGCTTCTCAACCTCACCCCACATATTTCTCTGAAGATAAGGAAGATGCTTCAATGGAACGCGGCTTAGCTTAAGAACATAATCAAGCTTATTGCTGAAGTTTGTCTTTACAACTTTATCTACCGTATCATGAAAGAATTGTCCGGCACGTTCGAGATATTTCTTTGCATTCTCTTCAAGGTTTGGTTCGATGTCTTTGAACTCTTCGGCAAGTTTTTTTAGATCTTTATAAATTAATCTTGATTTATCCTGCCCTTCAAAAAATACCTGGTAAAGCGGTTCAAGTTCTTCGAGCTCAATCGGGACTTTCATCCCGACACTGTTAAATAATTCATCAAGCTCATAAGTCATGCTCATGAAGGACGGACCCATATCAAAACGAAAACCATCCTGCTCGATTATGTTTAATCTTCCACCGGGGGTTGAATGCTTTTCAAGAATTGTTACATCGTAACCTTTCTTGGAAAGTCTTAAAGCGGTTGACAAACCACCGAGACCGGAACCTATGATTATTGCTTTTTTCATTTAATAGTTTTTCAGTATATGAATTGCATGAATAAGATAAAGATTTCTAAGATAAGATTCAGTTAAGTTTATATTAAATGAGGAAACCACTTGTTTTGCTTGATTCAAATATGTCATTGCTTCAAAATCGTATCAGAGTTAATATTTGAATAATACAACTCATCATACAAGTGGTATTCCTCATTACTTATTCTATTTATTTAAGAAGATTCATTTTCTTGATTTCTCTGAAGTTTCCAGCCTTCAACTCATACAGGTAAACACCAGAAGCCAGGTTTAATGCATCAAAGTTAAATTTGTACGAACCTGCAGAAAGATTCTCATTCACCAAGGTTGCAACTTCGCTTCCGAGAATATTATACACTTTCAAAGTTACAAAATCGCTATTCGGGATAGTAAAATTGATAGTCGTGCTCGGGTTAAACGGATTCGGATAATTCTGATCAAGCGAATAATTGCTTGGTGTTACTCCGGGAATATTTTCTACACTGGCGACACCTTCAGGAAATTGACCGACAGTCCCGTCACCAAGAGCAAAGAAAATTCCAAATGCTTCGCCATTCTGATTTGCAGATGGATTCAAGAAACCGGAAGCAAATACTACTGCACTGCCACCGCCGAGTGTTCTTAGATCTGCCCAATATGACTGTACTAAAGTTGTTCCATCAGCAAGAGTTAAATCAAGAGTATAATTTCCTGCAGGAACCGTGATGTAACCAGTGACATCACTGTAAGCAGCATCATCAACTAAAGTTGCAACACCTCTTGCAATAACATCAACAGTAGGAGCGTCAGTTGCACCGTGCACAACAAAGAAATCAACGTTTCCACTTGTCGCACTTTCTCTGGCATCAACATTAGCAAGTAGTGTGAATGCAATATTTCTTCCATCAGGATTTGAAGCATATGAGTTAGGATCTAACACGCCGTTTGCAATAAGAACATAAGTTTCACCATTAACAAGGCTAGCAGTGAAGTTTGCTAATGTGTCATCAACTGAGGTACTGTTGCCCGGTGCTATTCCGATATTTAAATCAACATTTGCTGGTGCATCAATAAAAGGAGTTGCTGTTCTGAAAGCAAAATCATTTAATAATAAATCACCGTTTAAATATATATCTACACTGCCAGCGGCAACATCGGCTGCATTGTGAATAACCTGTAAACGTGAAAGTTGGACAGAAGGAAATTCAACCACTGTTCCATTTGGTAACGCTGCAAAAATTCCGAAAGCTTCTCCATCCTGATTTTGGACGGGACTTAAAAATCCGGAAGCAAAAACTACTGCGGCACCTCCGCTTAAACCAGAAAGATCAGCCTGGAAAGAAGCAACTATTGTTGAGTTATCATTTCCAGGGGTTACATCTAAAATATATGAAGCTGCAGGAACAGAAATGTAATCAGTAATATCCCCGTATGCAGCATTATCAACCAAAGTTGCAACTCGACGAGCCAACACATCGACAGTCGGCGCATCTGTGGATCCGTGTAGTACAAAAAAGTCGACATCAGAGCTTGTTCCGTTTTCTCTAGCCATTGATTTAATAAATAAAGTAAACGCGGTGCTTCTTCCATCAGGATTTGAAGCAAAAGAACCCGGACTTAAAACTCCATTTGCAATTGCTACGTACGTTTCGTTTGCAGTTAAGGTAACATTAAAGTTTTTTATTGTATCAGCAGCAGATGTGCTGTTTGGACCAGCAACACCTATATTAATCGGTGTGCCTGCCGGCGCATCAATATAAGGTGTGGCTTCTCTGAAGCCGAAGTTGTCAAGTAATAAAGTACCGTTAAGATAAATATCTACTGCCACAGCACCCGGATCGGCAGCGTTGTGAATTACCTGAATGCGGGCGGTTTGAGCCGGTTGATAGAGCGGTAACGGAATAAGCTCGCCGCCGGAAGGAAGAGCAACATAGAGTCCGAATGGCGCTCCGTTGCTGTTGTTGGCCGGATTCAGAAATCCTGATGCAAACACTGACAAGGCAGCGCCTTCCAAACCGAGGGTGGCGAGCGGTGCATTATAGGCAGCAATAGTATTTGTGCCTGTTGAATCACGAATTTCGAGAACATAATTCATTGTAGGCAATTCAAGGTATCCTGCAACATTATCGTACACCAGATCATTTACAATCTGACCCGCTCCAACACCAGTTTCATAAATATCAACTGTAGGAGCATCGGTAGCTCCGTGAACAACCAGAATATCTGTGTTTCCCGGCTGGGAGGCGGCTTCACGTCCAATAGGATAAACTTTCACATTGAAGATGGGTGCAGGGGTGTAACCGGATGCGCTGACAATACCGCTAGCAACAATAACATAAGTTTGATTTTCGGTCAGCACTACTTGTTTTATTCTAAAAGACTGTGTCCAACTGGTGCTGTTTGGCGGAGCAATGCCAATATTAAGAAGTACACCGGCAGGTGCATCTATAAAGGGTGTAGCTGTTCTGAAAGCAAAGTTCTCGATCAGCTTGGTGTTGTTCAGCCATACATCTACTACCTCCGCTGCGGCATCTGCAGAATTATGTATGATCTGTACTCTTGCAGTCTGAGCGAAAGTAAAATTTAGCCCTGTTATTAGAATTGCGGCTAAAAGAATTTTGAAAGTTTTCATTTTGTATCTCCTTGATTTATTGTTAGTGAATTAGTTTAAAAAGCCTTTTTCTTTTGCGTAGTCCGTTAAAGTTTCCTGAAGCATATGTCTTGCTCTGTGAAGCCTTGATCTTACTGTTCCAACCGGGCAACCAACAAGTTCTGCAGTTTCTTCATAACTGTTTCCATCCAGATCACAAAGAAGAAAAACTTCTCTCATCTTTGTTGGCAACTGATCAATTGCTTCTGTCAGCTCGTCGTCCAAAAGATCATTATAAAATTCTTTGTCAAGATTATTTTCCTGAGCACGGTCTGATTTTACATTTTCATAAAAGTTTTGAATCTGTTCATAGTCGAGTTTATAAGGTTCACGTTTTGATTTTCTGTAATCATTAATAAAAGAGTTCTTAAGAATCATAAACATCCAGGCTTTACTATTTGTACCTGTTTGAAATTTATCAAAGTGTCTGTACGCCTTGTAGTATGTCTCCTGAACCAGGTCCTGTGCATCATCAGAGTTTCCTGAAATCTTTAAGGCGTAATTATAAAGCGCATTCCTGTGTGGAAGCGTTTCATTGGTGAACACATCCTCTTTGATGTTGTTTACTAATGTGCCCTCATCATTATTATTTATGCTGCTCATTTTCTTCCTCAATTTGTGTTGTTTATAAATTGTCTAATGTTTCTAGACAAACATAATGCTTTGTCGAGCATTTGTCAAGCATTATTTTAGACAAATTTATAAATACTTTGTTTTGGAACTATAAACACTGAAAATTCGTTAAATTCATAACATTTTGAAATTTTAAGAAAAGAATGAAATGAATCATTTAATTTTGACAAATAATAGACATTTAATAAGTTTGAATATGGCAAATGGTTACAAATATCCAATAAAAGTTGTTAGTCAGATGACAGGACTTAGCGTACATGTTATCAGGGCGTGGGAAAAAAGGTATAGTGTTGTTGAACCCGACAGAACAGAAACCAATCGACGACTATACTCTGAATTGGATATAGAAAAACTCAAATTGCTTAATGATGCTTTACGTCTTGGATATCATATTGGTGGTGTCGCAAATTTATCATTAGCAGAACTTAGGAGCCTTTTATCCAAAGAAACTAAAGGCACCATCGAAATAAAAAATGATTTTGCACCTGTAAGTTCAGAGAAAATAGTTGAAGAGGTACTTTCTGAGAGCCTTGAGGCAATAAAGAATTATGATGCTAAAAAACTCGAATCCATTTTACTTAATGCTTCATCCAAATTAACACAACCAATATTAATTGAGTCGCTTATAATTCCCTTGGTTTATAAAGTTGGAGAGCTTTGGCATTCTGGAGAGATAAGAGTGGCAAATGAACATCTTGCAAGCTCTGTGATAAGAGGATTTTTATTTAATTTATTGGAGTCATATTCAGTAAGTGACTCTGCCCCGATTGTTGTTTCAGCTACGCCACGCGGACAGGATCATGAACTCGGTGCACTGATTGTAGGTGTCGTTGCAGCTTCTTCAGGGTGGAAAGTAATTTATCTTGGTTCTAATTTACCTGCCGAAGAAATAGGTGCTGTTGTTACACACCTTAATGCAAGGGTTGTTGCTTTGAGTATAGTATATCCAAATGATGATCCCCTATTACCCAGAGAGTTAAGAAAAATAAAACAAATTTTACCGTCCGGTGTTTCGATTATTGCCGGCGGAAGATCTGCGAATGGTTACCTTGATGTGTTGGATGAAATTGGTGCATTTGTGGTTAAAAATTCTAAACAACTTAGATTAGAGCTGGAAACAATTCGGGAAAATAAGTACAACTAAATTGTTTCTATTACATTGTAGCTTCGTCGTACTGAATTCCCTCGTAATCGTATTCAGGACTTGATGCGGATGTTTCAACTCCTCTCGTATTAAATTCAACCTGTTGTCCTGGTGCAAGATCAAAAATTGTGGCGCTGGTTGGTTGTCCCCCAATAGTATATCTTATAAAAATATTTTCCAGCGGTCTGTTTGTGTTATTTTTTACTTTACCTTTCACTACCGCCATAAATAACGGGTCAGAAGTTTGTGAAACGCTGATTTCATTAGTGTGCTGCTTTGAAATCTGAATTTTACCTGTAACTTCTACGTTGTCGACAGCTTTAGAAAAAAGCAGATAATATGCGCCGCCACCAATGACGCAGAGAAATATTATAGCCGCTAATAATTTTACCATTTTTTAGCCAAGTAAGCTTTATTTATTTCTCTTCATTAAACAAATATTGTTCCCTAACTGACACTTGCAATCCTCTCAATTTTTGTCGATAAACGACTTTTTTTATTTTGATAGAGATTACTGCGTTGAAAGTAAGTAATAATTTACGTCATCTATAAATTATTTGCCTGATTTCATCAATACTATTAAAAGCCTTTGGCGGATTGAGATATTTTTCCAGGAACTTATAAATCTTCAACCTGATGGAAAGTGCTAGTTTTGTATCCTGCCTGTCGAATGAATGACCGCCGGGTAAATCCTGAAAAATTTCATACTCAAAATCTTTTTTCAAAGCTTTTAGTGTATCAATCAGCATTTTAACTTCAATTACATTTACATCTTCATCGTTTGTGTTTGTGTGAATGAGTAATGGTGTTTGCAGTTTACATGCATTGTGTACCGGAGATCTTCTTTTATACTCATCGGGATTCTCTTCAACTGTTTGCCCGATATGATAATCAGCTGAATAGAGCTCGAGATAATCATCTTCCATATAACCCAATCGTGTAATTAAATCGCTGACGGGAACACCTGCAAAAGCAACCTTGTAATTTTCCGGATATTTAAAAATGTTCATCAGTGCTATAAGTCCGCCGTGACTCCAACCTACAATACCGACTCTTTCAGGATCAACAAAATCATAATTATCAAGCATAAACTTTCTACTTGAATCAACGTCTTCTATTTCAAGTCCGCCGTAATCAATTTTTTCATAATGCGATTTACCATAACCAGTGCTGCCCCGGTACTCTGCTGCAACGACTATGTACCGCTGATACATCAACTCTTTTATAATATGTGTATAGTAAGTTGAAAAATTGCTATGCACTCCACCGTGAGGGAATACGATTAAGGGATATTTCTTATTGAAGTCAATATCTTTCGGAATAAAAACATAAGACCAAAACTTGACCGAATTCCCCGCGTCCGCTGATGTTGTATCAAGCTCTTTCCATTTTGGCGGGCCCGTCATAAACACCTTATCAATAAATGCAACGTCACCAACTCTTTGAAACCATAGAACATCATCAATATTTTTTTCAAGAACATCGAGCCTGTGATCCAGGTTTACATTATACTTTATTAGTGAATCAATTTTTGATGTGAGTATCGTGTCTGTTTGTGGCCGGATAGAAACAGTGATGAATAATGTTAAGATAATATTTAAGACGAAGCGAGAATTTTGTTTTTTCATTTTATCACCCAAATGAAAAGTGATTGGAAATTTACATTCTAAAAATAGAGTAAGAGTATGATTAAGAGTAAGAGAAAGAAATCAAACAATCTTACTCATACTCTTTCTCTTAATCTTACTCTGCCCCCGGCTCCGCCATCGTAATCCATTTACCCGGATCAATCACCGGTTCAACTCCATCTGGAATTTTAATCGAGCCGGCCCCCTCTCTCATTTCCACTTTCGCAATTTCATCTCCCAGTTTGACTTCAACCGGAACGGAGAACGGGAGATCGTTTTCAATTTCCCATTCAAGATAAAGAGTATTGTTTTTTATTTCTGCTTTAAGAACAGGAAGCGATGCCTGCCTGAAATAAACTTCCCAGAACCAATCGAGCTCTCTGCCGGAAACTTTCTCTGCTATTTCAAGAAACTCATCTGTTGTTGCAAACCTGCATTGACTTCCGTCCGTTACTTCTTCCATTTCAGGATCTGGGTATGCCCAGCGTCTTAAAATTCTTTTGAAAGTTTCGTCACCAACATAGTAACGCAGTGTGTGCAGAACATAAGATCCTTTTGAATACATATCATTTGTGTAAGCTTCGGTGCTTGTCATTTCTTTTCTTGGCGCAATTGGCTGTTCATTTTTCCAGAGCATTCGGTTCATTAAAAATGCAGAAGGATTTCCGTTTTCAACGTTATCCTCTAAATAAAGAGTCTGCATATAACCGCACACTGCTTCGTGAATCCAGAAATCACTCCAGTCTTTTGCAGTGACCATATTCCCCCACCACTCGTGTCCAAGTTCGTGATGATGAAGCCAGTCGAAACCAAACTGATCATCTCTGTAACCATAACCGTTTGCAATTATCGTCTGATGTTCCATTCCAAGGTAAGGAGTTTCTGCAACACCATATTTATCTGCACGGAAAGGATAGGGACCAAGAAGCTCTTCATAAAATCTTAAATGATCTAAAAACTCCGGACAGTGTGCTCTTGCTTTCTCCATATTTTCAGGAAGAACCCAGATTGTTACAGGAATTTCTTCACCGGTTACGCTTGTGTATTTGTATTGAATTGTATCGTACGGCGCAGCGTGAATTGAAATGCCGTAATTATTGATCGGTGTGGAAACAAACCAGCTAAAAGTTTTTGTGCCTTCTTTGTTTGCAAGAACATATCTCAACTTTCCGTTAGATGCACAGATTAAATTACCCGGAACCGTCCAGTTCAATAGAACAGAATCAGGTTCATCAGAAGGATGGTCTTTGCATGGCCACCACGTATCTGCACCTCCGCCCTGACAGGCAACACCAATCCAGTGTTCACCGTCTTTAGTTTTACTCCAGACGAATCCATCATCCCAGGGAGGATTTTGTGCCACCCTCGGTTTACCGTTATAATAAACTTTTACTGTGAATGATTTTCCTTTTAAAACTACTTCCGGTAATTGGATTTTTATTTTGCCATTCTCGTGTTTGAAGTTGAGTTCTTTATCTGCATAGGGAGAATCCCACACAATTTTTGTAATTCTATACCTATCATCAAGATCAAGAACTAATTCTTTCATATTGATGATTGCTTCTGCAGTTACACCAACCCAGCCATTTATTGTCTGCTTATCGGGATTTATGTTGAGATTGATGTTGTAAAACTTAACATCGTACGCAGCCCATTCGGGAGTTAGCGGTCCGCCGGAATCCTGTGAGCCGAATTGTGGGAAGAGTTGGATTGGTAGCAGAAAGAAAAGCAGAACACCGAATAGAAATTTTGTTTGCATATATTAATAATAATATGAATAAAATCGGTTAAAAGTATTTGTAAATATTAAAAAGAAGCAAATGATTATAATGCGGAATAGAAAAGGCGAACTGTTGTAGTTCGCCTTTTTGTTGAACAAAATGTTTACTTAAGCAGAATTAATTTCTTTGTATCCATAAAGTTTCCTGAAGTTAAAGTGTAGAAGTATATTCCGCTTGGTAATTCTGTTGCGTTAAAAGTAACAGAATAATTTCCAGCATCTTTTACTTCATTAACCAATTCAGATACTTCTCTACCCAATAAATCATAAACTTTCACTGTAACTAACCCACTCTTTGGTAACGAGTAAGAAATTGTTGTAACTGGATTAAATGGATTAGGAAAGTTTTGCATTAAAGAGTAGTCTGTTGGTTTAACATCCTTTGGTGGATTTACGTTAATTTTATCAGGATAACCGCCAAGAACCATTTGCATAACTGAATCTGATGGTACGGATACTTTTTGTGTATTATCAATAGCACGTACTCTATAGCGAACTAAATGTCCTGTTTGGCATTGTTGTCCAGGCGGGCATATTGTTTCTGTTAGATCCTCATAGTAAGTATTTGATGTTGTATTCAATGTAAACCAACCTACTTCATACGTGGAATACTTTTCTATCCTGTAAGTGCCACCTGTCAGCATATCATCCTCTTGATTTGCATCCCATGTTAAATATGGATGATTATTTTGGCTCGCTTGAACCTTCAGATCTTGTGGTTTTGATGGAGGACCATTCAATGCTGTACCAACGTAAATATCTATTGAATACACACCATTACTCACGCCATTAACTTTGAAACCGAACGTAGTTGCAGTTGGTGGCGTTCCTTTTTTGTGTGAATTTGGATTGCTCCAAGGGGAAAACATTTCGTTATAAGTTGGTCTGAATGCATCCTTTCCATCACCTTGAAACCTTATGTCCTCAATAGGTTGACCCTGAGCATTTTCAGTGAAGTGAATGGGTGCAGGCGTTTGTGAAACTCCTTGCCATATCCAGGGAATTAAATTTAAATCGTGATATCCATTTACTCTATCTGAACCAAGATTCTTAAATACAGGTAAATACTGTGGATTCGAGCCATACGGATTTAATATTCTTTGATTAACTGTCCAGCTAAATCTTCCATCAGCAGGTATTGCCTGAACATTACTTCCAATTGAACCATCCTGTCTTAAAACGTACAAGCCATTTTCAATATTACCATAGAGCATACCGCATTGTGATTGTTCCCAATAGGAAAGACTTTGATGATTCTCTATATAGAAAAATTGATTTGTTGATGGATCAATGTTAAAACGATAAACCACACCCGTTGTAACATAATCAGGAATTGTTGCGTTATAAATCGTTTGGTTAGGTGTAACGTTTATTTCATTTACATTTATCCACCCAAGACGATACCTTTCAAATGAGTTAGCAACTTTGCTTTTCTTACCCCACGCATCAAGCATTCCCCAAAATCCATAGCCAACATGATAATTATTTCCACCCATTAAATAATGGGCAAACTCGTGAATGCTTGCCCATAAGCTCTTTCCAGCCACCTGATCTATTATAGTAACACCGGAACCACCCGGCGTACTGCCACTTGCCCAGAACCCAGTTTTTATAGTTCTCAAACCATTATCAACTGTAAACTCAGTACCTCCTAAAGTTCCATAATTACTAAAATCTAAGGAAGTATATATGGCCGGTTGTTGATTCAATGGGTATTCTTTAGCGATATTTCTCCAGACCATAATGATCATATCAACAACATAATCGGGATTGTTTGAATGGGTATATTCTGAAACCAAATCCCAATTATCAAATTCAGCAAAGCTCCATGTTAAATCAATATTCTGTAATATCTCTTTATGTATATAACCTCTTGTCTTTTGATTGTCCAAATACCATTGTCTAGAATGAGGACTCGTTTTGGATACAACTTTCCCAGTGAATTTAAAACTATTAAAAGACATATCGTTAAAATAATGGGTTAAAGAACCAGTAATTGGATTAATAGTCCATGTTTGATTCACCCATTGATTAATATTAGCTGGAGGACTACCTTTTGGCCAGTATGGATCATTGATATTGTAATTATCATCAGGAAACTGGCAAAAAACAATTAAAACATTCAGGGTACCTGACGATGGTAATAGATAGCCACCTATTTGTCCCTGATATTGAGCAACTTTTTCATTTTGGTCTACACATATCATATCTTCTACTTGCGCATTAACATTCCCAAGAAGAAAAAGTAGAAATTGATCCTACCCCCATGTAGTAGACAAAGAGAAAAGCAACTATATTAGTAACAAAATATAGGAGCAAAAATGTCAGAAAAAAGAAAAACATACGACAAAGAGTTTAAACTCTCAGCAATAAAAATGATAGTAGAAGGTGGA
>DATIJX010000086.1:0-11085 GCA_035478175.1 Ignavibacteriaceae bacterium | reverse complement strand
GCTGCTGAAGGAAACAAAGTTGTAGTTCTTAGCCGGAACCTTAATCAGCTTCAGCTCAGCGAAAATATCGAGCATCGTAAATTTGATGTTCTTGATGAAACTCAATCATTTCCAGTACTCGATCAAGAATTTAGCGGTCTTGCATATTGCCCCGGTTCGATAAATCTAAAACCATTTAAAAGTTTGAAGGAGCAGGATTATGTTGATGATTTTAAGATCAATGCACTTGGTGCTGTAAAAGTAATCAATCAATATCTACCAAATCTCAAAAAATCAGAAAAGTCCTCAATTGTTTTATTCAGCACTGTTGCCGTGCAAACAGGAATGCCGTACCACGCATCAATTGCAATGGCTAAAGGTGCAGTTGAAGGTTTAACCCGCTCACTTGCTGCTGAGTTTGCACCAAAGATCAGAGTAAATGCAATTGCTCCTTCATTAACCGATACTCCGCTGGCAAGCAAAATTTTAAGCACTGATGAAAAGAAAGAGGCTTCAGCGAAAAGGCATCCGTTAAACTCAGTCGGAAAAGCAGAAGACATTGCTAACACTGCGTATTTTCTTCTCTCTGATGAATCAAGCTGGGTAACCGGACAAATACTTCACATTGATGGCGGAATGTCTTCGCTCAGATTGTTATGATAGTTAAAGTTATTTTAGTTCTATTAAATTATTTAATGATTATGCCTCAATCAGAAGAAACAACCGCCAAACTAACTATTGCAGATTTCACAGATAATGACGCTTTAAAGAGATGGTCAGTTGTGAACGATGTTGTAATGGGAGGTGTTTCAACATCAAAAATATCTTTGAGCGAAAACAATTCACTGATGTTTTCCGGAAGTGTTTCCCTCGAAAACAATGGAGGATTCGCATCTATTCAACGCAGTGCAGATGATTTTAACTTTTCGGACTATGAAGGCTTTCTTATCAAAGTTAAGGGCGATGGAAAAACTTACAACCTCTCATTCAGACAAACAAAATATTTTACAGGATTTAATTACACTCATAAATTCCAAACAGAAAAAGATAACTGGCAGGTTGTTAAACTTCCCTTCAGCGAATTCAAATTGAAATATTACGGCAGTGAAGTAAGCAATTTTGAACCACCAGATAAATCAAATATCAAACAGATGTCCATCCTAATCAGCGATAAACAGCAGGGTCCGTTCAAGATAGAAATTGAATGGATTGGGTTGTACTAAGCTCAATTCTAATCATTTCCAAAGAAGAGTTATCATTTGAACTTATATCAGAATGTCTCTGTTATAAGATTTGAATATATATATAAAAGGAAACTAAAATGGAAAATAACAAGCAATTACAAACTCTTGAAGATGACGAACTAGGTGAAAATCATCACTTTACGTCCATTGATACACCGTTACATGCTGATGCATTTAAGATTGATGATGATTTAAAAATTGAGTTGATTGAAAAAAATTTCAGAGAGATTATGCACGTTCTTGGTCTTGACCTCAATGACGAAAGTCTGAAAGATACTCCAAGAAGAGTGGCGAAGATGTATGTGAAAGAAGTTTTCAGCGGATTGAATCCTGATAACAAACCGAAAGCAACAGCATTCACAAATAATTTTAAGTTTAAGGAAATGCTTGTTGAGAAAGACATTACAATTTATTCTTATTGCGAACATCACTTCGTCCCGATTTATGGAAAAGCACACATTGCTTATTTTCCGAACGGACACGTGATTGGTTTGTCAAAGCTGAATCGCATTGCACAGTATTTTGCTAAAAGACCGCAGGTTCAGGAAAGGTTAACAATTCAAATTGCTAACGAGTTAAAAGAAACACTTGGTACCGAAGATGTAGCGGTAGTGATTGATGCGAACCACATGTGTGTTGCATCAAGAGGAGTTAATGATGTGAATAGTTCAACGATAACTTCCAGCTTTAACGGTAAGTTTATGAATGAATCGGTAAGATCAGAATTGTTGAAGCACATTTATTCAAAGTGAAAGAGTTGATTTAAATTTTTTATATTGAGCCGTCCTTACCGACGGCTTTTTTATTTGACGGTTTTCATTAACGAACTCGAAGCTATTTAATCAGCTTTCGCAACAAACTCCGCGTAAGGTCCAAGTGGATTTGGAATTATATTACAAATCGTCCCGGAATCAGATTAATTGTAAAATATACTGAAGACCCACTCAGTAAATCCTGATGCCTCAAATCATTTTTAATCGATAATTTGTGGATTTGTAAAAACGCTTTATTTATTCTAATTTTGACCGTCCGCATAAAAGAAAGATAAAGCACTTCTGCAAATTCCGGCTCTATCTGCTTTTTACAAAGACAAGCAACAGGCTGCTAAGAATAAATAGCCTGATTTTTTTATTTTTTTAAGGAGTTTAAAATGAACATTTACGTCGGCAATCTGTCCCCCGAAGTAAAAGAAGAAGATCTTACTGAACTTTTCTCCCAGCACGGGAAGGTAAGCAGCGTAAAAGTAATACGCGATATGTTTACCCAGGAACCAAGAGGTTTTGGCTTTGTTGAAATGCCTGGACAGGCAGAGGCTATGAAAGCTATCGAAACTCTCAATACTTTTGAGTTAAAAGGTAAAAAGCTTGTAGTTAATGAAGCACGTCCTCCACGTGATAGAAAAGGCGGCGGCGGCGGTGGAAGAGGAGCCGGCGGCGGAAGTCGTGGCGGTGGCGGTGGTGGTAGAGGCGGCGGCGGCGGAAGACGATAATAACACTAGAGATTTATTTTCTATTTAGCCGCACATTGTTGCGGCTTTTTTTATTTAGATGATGTATTTTATTTCTTACATTACAGTAAATATTCCTGTACTACTACTTGCCAATTTTACTCGCTCATTTTTCCCAGGTTGACTTTTAGCTTAAAATACCATTTGTTTAAGTAGTATAATTTTTGATATATAATATTTAGTTTCTAATAAAGGGAAAAAATGAATAATAAAATAAATTCCATTCTCTTTCTCTTGTTATTGCTTTCTGCATTTGGCTGCAAGGAAGACCCACCCGTTGTACCCCCTCCTCCTCCCCCGCCACCAGTTTATAAAGACACAATTACAGTAACAGTAGAAGACGTTACGCACAGAAGTATAACTGTTAACATTAAAACAACTGTGAACAATCCTAAATCCACAATAAGATTTTTTAGAATATACAACAACAACGAATCGCAGGTATCTGAGTACCCGATAACAGTAAACGATACAAGTATAATAGATGACAACTCCGGAAGCGGGCTGCAGATAAATACAACCTACAGTTATTATGCAGTAAGAATTGACACAACAGGAATAAGGAAAGACAGCAGCAACTTAGTAGAAGCAAACACACTTGATACAACAAACCAAAACTACATCTGGCAGGAGTTTATAATAGGTGAAATGGGAAGTCAGTTAATAGATATATGGGGAACTGATGAAAATAATGTTTACGCATGCGGTAGCGTAACAATAAATGATACTGTCTATGGTATATTAAAATGGAATGGAAGTGAGTGGCTGCCAGAGAAAAAGGTGGGAGGGTTCAGTACAATTTTCGGTTTTTCAAATTCGGATATTTGGGCAGTAGGTGGGGCAGTTTGGCATTACGACGGAACTGAATGGGAAGAATATACATTCAGGGATCCTGTAATCACAAATAACATTTCTTACAGCAGCATTTGGGGAACAAGTAGCAACAACTTGTATTTTGGGAACATAGGAGGAAAGATAATTCATTGGAATGGGCATAGCGCCACAGTATTTGCCAATCTATCTGCTCAAAGAATATCCGATGTTTATGGATTAAGCAGGGATTTTATTCTCGCTTCTACAAGTGCTTTAGCACCTCCCGGTGAAGTATTTTTATATAACGGTTTAACCTGGAACAGATTTGATGAATTAAGTATTAACGAACTTTATAAATCTGTTTATCCTATAACTAAGAAAGAATTTTATGTTACGGGTGAAGATATATTGTTAAATCGAAATGGGTCTTGGACAATACCATATAATCTAAACGTATTAATGGAATGCATTCGTGGAAATAAAAATACTGGGGATATCGCTGCTGTAGGGCACTTTGCTACAATTCTTCATTATAATGGCTCAAGCTGGAAAGAATTTAAATTCTCGGTAACAGAATACTCACCATTAACAGGTGTGTTTATAACAGGAAACAAAATTTTTGCTGTTGGTTCTTACAACAGCAATCAGGCAAGAATAATAATTGGAACAAGAAACTAAAGGAGGAAAAAAAAATGAAAAACTTTTTAACATTGCTATTATTTGTTTTATTTTTTTCAGACAACTTCTATCCACAGTGCGGACAGCCTCAGCAGCCGGAGTTTTATTTTTATTTGAAAGATAATCCGGGTGCAAACTATAGGATATACGCTCAGAAATATGGGAACTCTCCCATATATGATTATAATTTTCAAGCTACAAATCAGTATGATTATCAATGGGAACGCCTAGATGATTACGGTAATCCAAGATATTTTTATGTTTCACCGGGACAATATAACATACTTGACAAAATGGGATTTGACTGGACAAGAAGTGATGCAGGTGCAGGTTGCAGAGGAATATTAGGCTATGGCTTATACAGAATAGATATTAGGCGTGAATGGGAACCCTCACTCATTTTTTCATTTTATTTAGATCTCAGACAAACAAGCTGGACTGGCTCACCGGATTTAATCTTCTGGTTTGATTATCAAGACGGCACTACAACATTAAAAGTTAATAAAAGCGGAGGAGAACAGCGAGTGGTTGAGCAGTACGAATTGGTAGAACTCTGGACAGAATTAGGTATTCAAATGAATAGAGATGAAATTGTAAAAAATTCAGCATTGAAAAATGATTTTAACGGCAACCTGAATTCCAGTGTTCCTATAATTTTGGAAGAGGCAGAAAACGGTTTCCCTTTAGAACAATACAACCCGGGTCATTCTTTTCCCGCCGGTTCGAGTGCAAATTTCTGGAAAGAATCATACAATAGATTTATTGTTACTGGCGAAGTTGTGAATTTTAGTGGAAATAATTTCAAGGCAAGACATTGGAATGATCTTGAAGATTTTGGAAATGTTGGAAGAGTAAAAATCATTGGGAATCAACAAACTGCATTTTTTAAACCTGTTATTCCATTTACCGTTAACAACAACCTTGAAGGTGTAAGTTCGAATAATGATTTTGAAATTACCTGGCATAATCCTGATCCTGAGATAATAACAACGTGGCAATATGGAACAAATTACAATGCATTCGATTACTCATATAATTCTGATTTCTATTCAGTTGAAGCACCAACTACTTTTCAGAATTTAGGAACAACATGGTATTTCCAAAAATGGAATGACGGCTCAACAAATAATATAAAATCAAATCTTCAGATAACAGCACCGATAACGTACACTGCTTATTACAAAGGCATTCAGCGTTCAGATGATGAAAATGCTTACATAAGCAACAGCCAGAGAAAATTTGTAAGAACAGATGACGGCTGGCTGCATAATGTTTACATCAGTATGGGCAGAGTTTGGTACGAGACAAGCTCTGATAATGGTGTTACCTGGCAGCTTGCAAATAACGGTCAGCCGCTTAATGACAGAGAAGCAAAACAACCCTCGATTGATTACTCCTACAAAAGCCCGGGCATACATCAAACCGTGGTTGTTTACCAGGAAAAGTCCGGCAGCAGTTCAAAAATAAAGCTGAAATATTTTGAAAAGATTGATGACAATCCCAATTTGAATTTTATTTCGCAGAAAGAAATTGCAAATGTAACAGGAGATTATTCAACTACAAGTACAAATCCGGTAATTGGTTTTAGCCACGGAAATGTAGCAACGGTTATATGGAAAAATGGAAACACAGGGTCATTGTATGGCTGGCATGGATCATTCGGAAGTGTGATTAACACATTAGCGGGTCCCGCACAAATTTCAGGAACAACTGTTAACTCTATAAACCCGACCATTTATGCTAAGAAAACAGGAACGACTTTGAGTTTTAAGCTTGCCTGGGAAGAATTGGGTGCAGTAAATACGTCATCAATAAAATATGCTACGCTGATTGGCTATTTAATGATATCGGGTGCTATAACAACTCCATCAAACGGAAGCGGATTTACTCAAAACTACAGTCCGTCTATCATACAATTTATGGATGCCTCACGTCTTTGCTGGGTTGGTTACAGATGGATATCGGATCCAATCAATGAAGAAGATGGTTTTCCCCAGATTAAGGTTTTATTCAAAGCACCAGAAAGTACTCCGAGCCGGTTCTGGCAATTTGGCAATTTCGTATCGGGTCCAAGCATTAATAGAAAAACAGGAGATGATACTTATTATGCATTTGCCTGGTATGAATCATCAGGGCAAAGCAAGTTTGCTGATAATACTCTTTCAACAATAAGAACTATAACAGATGTGAGCGGGCAAAATCTTCAGATAAGCAACGGACCAAATAAAGAAAATATGTTCTGTATGTCTTTTAATCATAATGTAGCTGTTCCTTACATTTTTCAGATGAGCGATGATCTCGGAAGTTTTTATAATATGGAAAAAGTCACGTATTACGCCTTTAACTCGGGACGTGAAGGGATTGTAGCTGTTGATAGCGCAGAGTTTTACTTTGCGATTGGTGACATTTCAGTTAACGACCAGCAAATTAATTTCAAGGAGATTGAAGACAGCATTCAGATTTCTACACTGAGTGCTCTTAATGATTATTTAGTTAGCGAACCGTTTGTTGTTTCGGATAATTCATCATTTAATTATAGTGTTCAATACGGAATAAATGATTCAGTCTTTGCTGTAAACGCTTTAATAGGAAATCAGTACGTTAACTTTATTGTTAAGTTGGTAGACGAGAATACAGGTGAAATACTCAGTGAGTTTGATAATGTTACATATAATTCAGAGAATGTTTATCAGTATAGTAACATAACTTATCAGGTAAATACACAAGGCTTAGGAAACAGAACTGTCAGATTGAAATTAGCAGTTGATAACAATTTTAATTCAGATTACTCATTGTCAAAGATATACTCTGATGAATCTGTTCTTGGCAAGATAAATTTTAAGGAAATTAATATTATTAGTAATGGAGTAATTTCCACATATGATTTGTTTCAAAACTATCCGAATCCATTCAACCCAACAACCACCATCAAATATCAGCTTCCAAAATCTGGTAATGTAACATTAAAAGTCTACGACATACTCGGTGCGGAGTTGGCAACTTTGGTTAACGAAGAAAAGTTAGCAGGAAAGTACGAAGCACATTTTGACGCATCTTCAATTGCAAGTGGTGTTTATTTATACAAACTCCAGGCAAACGAATATATCTCAGTGAAGAAAATGGTGTTGATTAGGTAATTATTTTATATGTAATAATTCAAAGCCCCGTTATAGTGGGGCTTTTTTTATTCTCAACATTTTAGGCATTTCCTCTGGTTGTTAATTCAAGCACAATTCTTCTTATTTTTTCTCAGCTACTAAAAAATCTTTTTCGTTAATCAAATTATTTCGGAGAATATATGAAACGACTAATAATTCTATTTTTATTTCTGATTTTAATTACCGCAGCCTGTTCGGTGTTAACACTGCAGCCTGCGAACTTTGGATGGCCAATTGAATCGGTTCTGCCGGTTGATGATGAAGGGAAAGTAACAGAGGATAGGTATTCAATTGAAATTAATACTGTAAGATTATTTTTTGAAGAGTTTCAGGACTCGCTTTCTTATAAGGGTAAAGAAGTAAGAATGATAAGAGACAACCAGGGATTTTACTTTATGACAGCATCTGACTTTAAAAACGTTTACGTGTTTAAAGCTGATGAGGGAAAGCTGGTTCAGGAAAATAAAATATTTATTTCTGAGTTCGGACTGAAAACTCCCGCTTTCAATCAAAGAGATCCTTACATTGAATTAGTTGATGGAACCAACAAAATGAATCTGACTTACAAAGGGGTAGAAGGAGGTTCAAAATGAAAAGTAATTACTTAACTAAAATTTTCTTATCACTAATTATTCTGGGATTTATCAGCTCGATATTTGCTCAGTCCGACCGGGAAATTGTTGATAAGTTCAAAGCCGAGTATACATCAATCGAAAAAAGTATAAAAGATGCAACCACTCTTCAGGAGCTCAAGTTAGTCCTAGATGAAATAAATATTTTGAAGCAAGACTTCGCTCAGCATAAAGAGCTTCTTGATAAAAGTCTTTACCCCGATAAGTACGATGAATCGATTGATAAGCTGAATAAGGCATACCTGCTGCGACAGGGAGATTTTTCAACCATAGATGTTCTTCAAACGGAAGTAGGTGAATTGAAACAGCAGGTTGAATTCCTGAACCAAAGAAACAATGAGTTGTTAGTCCAGGTGCAGAAACTAGAGGACCAGAGGCAAAAAGATGCGAAGTCAATTAAGAAGCTTGAAAACCTTGTTGCTGAACTTCGCTCTTCGATCAGAGAAAGAGATGATCTTGTGCTGAGTATGATTGACAGCCTTATGCCGCCAACTATGCGAGATAAGGAAGCTCTGACCGTAGAAGATAAAAATATGGTTGCATCCGAAGAGAAGAAAGACAATGTCTTAAACAATGTTAAAACCACAATCAGGGATAACATCAGGTTCATTCAGGCAACATCACTTAAACCAAAAGATCTTGAATCAATCCGTGAGCAGCAAAAAGATTTTGTTACTAAGTGGCAGAAAGTTGGCGTAAGGCTGGTTGAGGTTTATGCTGAAGACGGAAATAAAACGGAAGAGCTGAAACAGATAGATGAGTTGTTTAATGAATGGTCAACTGTGGTAAAACAGGAAGCATGGGAATCAATCATTGATGAATTTTCCTTAAACGGAATTGAATTGATGAGTTTCAAAAGCGGTGAGGAGTTCACGAACTCAGTTGATATGTTCATTGGTGATGAGTTGAAGAATCTTGGAGTAAAGAGCGACGAAGAGTCAAAGAGAACTTACTCACAATTTGCAGACAGCACCTGGTTTGCATCAATACAACCGGTTTGGATGAACTACTTAATTGAAAACAAAATGCTTACCGATGAGAATAAGAATAAAATGGAAAGTAAGATAGCAGAATGGAAGAGCGCACTCTATCCATCTTACTGGTGGATTTATTTAATTATTGCTGTTGTTGTAATTGCCGGCGCAGCATTCTTTTTTATTAAAAGGAGAAGACCTGCAAGCAATGTTAGTGAGTAAATGAATAATAGAAGCGTCATTTAATTTTTACAAAGCCTCGAATATGTCGGGGCTTTATTCTTTAACAAGTTCCTTCAAGTCTAAGTTGAATAACAATTCCACACCCAATAAAATGCTAAACTACTTTTTCCATTTGCACAGTTTCGGTGTTATGCTCGATGCTGAATAAAAATTTAGCCTTCGGATTTTTTTCTTTTGCTGCATTCAATTGATATTCTGACTCAGCCATAAACACAAGTTCATCGTGCTTGTCATAAAATAAATTATGCGAGCGGAGCCTTTGCAACTCGGCTATATCTTCCTTGTTATCAAACTTTACCCAGCAGGCTTTGATATAATTCAGGTGACGGAAGCGGCAGTCGGCACCATATTCATTCAGAAGCCGGTATTGTATAACTTCAAACTGAAGTTCACCAACCGTACCAACTACTTTCCTGTTATTTTGTATAAACAACTGTGCAAGACCTTCATCTGTTAACTGCATAATTCCTTTTTCTAACTGCTTTGATTTAAAGGGATCAAATAGCTGCAGTTCTCTGAAAATTTCAGGTGAAAAAGTTGGTATTCCCTTAAACATAAATTGCTCGCCTTCAGAAAGTGTGTCGCCGATCTTGAAATTTCCCGAATCATATAAACCAATAACATCACCGGGATATGCTTCTTCAATTAAGCTTTTATCCTGCGCCATAAAAGATGCCGGGTTTGCGAACTTGAATTCGCGGTTCAATCTTACATGGTAAAAGAATTTATTTCGTTCAAACTTTCCCGAGCATACTCTTAAGAATGCAATCCTGTCTCTGTGTTTCGGGTCCAGGTTTGCGTGTATCTTAAAAACAAATCCGGAAAAATTATTATGAGTTGGTTCAATAAATCCTTTCGTGGTTTCTCTGCCCTGAGGACCGGGAGCAATTTTAGTAAAAGTATCAAGTAATTCTTTTACTCCAAAATTATTTAATGCGCTGCCGAAGAAAACAGGTGCCAGATTTCCTTTCAGATAATCTTCAATCTTAAAATCGCCATATATTCCATTTACAAGATTCAACTCTTCATTCAGCTTAACGGCATCTTCACCGAGCAGTTCCTTTAATTGAGGATCAGTTGAACCCTTAAAAGTTTCTACATCCTTTTCAATTTTCTGTTTGTTTGCACGGAAGAAGCTGAAAGAATTTTGAAAAATATTATACACACCCCGGAATGAAATCCCTATTCCAACTGGCCAGCTTAATGGTCTTACTTTTATTTTTAATTTATGTTCAATTTCATCAAGAAGCTCAACAGGATATCTGCCTTCTCTATCCAGTTTATTAATAAAAACGATAACCGGTGTGTTACGCATCCGGCAAACGTTCATAAGTTTTTCTGTTTGTTCCTCAACACCTTTAACGCAGTCAATCACAAGAATAACACTATCAACAGCAGTAAGAGTTCGGTAAGTATCTTCGGCAAAATCTTTATGACCGGGAGTATCGAGTAAATTTATTTTCACACAATCGTACTCAAAATTCATAACGGAGGTTGTGACGGATATTCCTCTTTGTTTTTCTATCTCCAGAAAATCAGAAGTGGTTGTTTTTCTTATTTTGTTTGATTTAACTGCGCCCGCAACCTGTATAGCTCCACCAAAAAGGAGCAACTTTTCCGTCAAAGTAGTTTTGCCCGCATCAGGGTGGCTTATGATTGCAAATGTTTTTCTATTCTGTATTTGTTTAATAATACTTGTCATATTTAAAAAAATTCTTTTTAATTAATGGAAATTGAAAAATGATGTGTATGTAGGGCGTTGAGCCGCTAGAGTATCAAATCGGAGTGCTGATATGAATTTTGTTAATTAACATATAGCAAATATAAATGATTAAAAGCTGAAATTGTAGTGATTTG
>DATIJX010000085.1:0-21581 GCA_035478175.1 Ignavibacteriaceae bacterium | reverse complement strand
GAGAGTTGATAAAAGATGGTTTTTCAGCAGTTGGACATTGATAACTTATATTGATATTCAGAATATCTACAACAGAAAAAACATCACAGGTATCAGGTGGGATCAGCGAACACAAGAACCTGAGTTTAACGAAACGATTGGCATTCTACCTTCAATTGGTGTTAGTGCGATGTTTTAAACCTCAACCGATACTACCCCTTTGAGGGATAGTATCGGTACAAAAATTTCCGAGTAAAAATTTTCCAGCCGAATTTAAGTCGTTGATAAACCTTCCATCCTGATGTACTTTCTAACTGAAAATTCAGGGAGCTAGCATGTTTACTAAAATTACTTTTCTCGCCCTATTAATTATATCAACCATCTCTGCAAAGAGTGGTATTATATCCGGAAAGGTAACCGATACCGAAACCGGGGAAGCATTAATCGGTGCTAATGTCATAATCTTAAACACAAACTGGGGTGCTGCGACTGACATTGATGGATACTTCAAAATAAGCATTGTTCCTCCGGGAACGTATGAGCTGAGAGCCTCTTATGTCGGTTATTCATCTCAGACAATTAAAGATGTTATAGTAAAAGCTTTTGATAGTCTTTTTATTGAAATAAACCTCAAAACTGATTTTACTTTAGCAGAGATTTGTATTGTTGAATCAAAACCTTTAATTGAAAAATATTCAACAAATGCTTGTAGAATTACAACCTCGGAAAACATACAACGATTACCAATTAGAGGTGTTCAAGATATTTCCGCTCTTTATTTCCAGGCCGGAGGTTATACAGCAGAATTTAATCAATGCCTGCAATCTGGACCATGGAACACTGAAGAGTACAACACAATTGTTGAGAACGAATTCCTCGATGCATTCAGTAATCCTCTTTCTACTTTTTCAATTGATGTTGATGCAGCATCATATAGTAATGCAAGAAGGTTTATCCAGGATGGACAGCTTCCGCCAAGAGATGCAGTGAGAGTGGAAGAATTTATAAACTACTTTGATTATGATTATCCTCAGCCGAAAGATGAGCATCCTTTTTCGGTATTTACAGAACTCGGCATTTGCCCCTGGAATGAAAATAATTATCTGCTCCACGTTGGAATCAAAGGAAAAGAATTAGCAGATGAAGAAAGAACGGATTGTAATCTTGTATTTCTTTTAGATGTGTCGGGATCAATGGAACCGGAGAATAAGCTTCCGCTGGTAAAAAAAGCATTTAAGTTTCTCGTAAAAAATTTACGGGAGAAAGATAAAATCTCAATTGTTGTTTATGCGGGGTCAGCCGGGCTTGTACTGCCAACAACATCAGGCAATCAAAAAAGAGAAATCACTTTTGCCTTAGATAATTTGCGTGCTGGTGGCTCAACAGCTGGTGGTGCCGGAATTCAGCTTGCTTATAATATCGCGAAAGATAATTTTATTGAAGGTGGTAACAACAGAATAATTTTAGCAACCGATGGCGATTTTAATGTTGGAGTTTCAAGCACTTCAGAACTCGTCAAAATGATTGAAGAAAAAAGAGATGAAGGAATATTTCTTACAATACTTGGTTTCGGGATGGGTAATTACAAAGACGGCAGGCTTGAAGAATTAGCAGACAAAGGAAACGGAAACTATTATTACATCGATAATATCCTTGAAGCAAAAAAAGTTTTTGATCATGATCTAATGGGAACTCTATTTACAATAGCCAAAGATGTTAAGATGCAGATTGAATTTAATCCTGTTAAAGTTGCAATGTATCGCTTGATTGGTTATGAAAACCGTCTTCTCAAAAAAGAAGATTTTGATGATGATAAAAAAGATGCTGGCGAACTTGGCGCGGGGCATACTGTAACTGCTCTTTACGAAATTGTTCCGGTAAAAGTCGCAAAAACTTTTGAAGATCGTGAAGATCTTAAATACCAGGTTAGCAAATTAACTTACACAGCAAAAAATTCTGATGAGTTGTTAACACTTAAGCTAAGATATAAGCCTCCTAAAGAGGATGAAAGCAAGCTTATTACATCTGTTGTAAGAGATAAAGTTAACTCAATTGAAACCGCTTCTGAGAATTTTAACTTCTCCGCTGCAGTTGCAGGATTTGCAATGCTTCTTAGAGAAAGTAAGTTCAAAGGGGAAACTGATTTTAATCTGATAGGTAAGCTTACCGAGGATAATATGGGTGAGGATAAGTATGGTTACAGAGATGAATTCATTTCACTCGTAAAACGTGCAAAGAAATTAAGTGAAGAACTTTCATCGCTTGAAAGTGAAAAATGAAATTACAACCGATACTATCCCTCGAAGGGATAGTATCGGTAAGGTTAAATATCCTCTTCATCAATTCCAAAAGGATAAACTTCTGAAACCTTTATTTCTTTTTTATGGAATTCGATAAATTGTTTTAGTCCGCCAAACCAGTTCAATAAATCTTTTCTTCTAATTACGGTTGGTTTATTTGATAGAATTGATTTGAACGATGAATAGTTCCAATCCTCGATAGTGTCGCATAACTTATGATGAACGGGATTATGATGTATATAATGAACCAATCGATAAAAGTATTTGTCGGTTTTTACTTTTATCCTTTTAAACCGCTTCTGGAACAAACTGCCTGATCTGTTTTGAGCTTTGTTAATTGCCTGGGAATAAGTGATAAAAAATCTTCTGAACTGTTCTTCCAAAAAAATATTAATGTCAAAGACTTTGTCGTTTAATAGTAAGATTGGTTTTTCAGGTTTAACTTTTGATAAAAAGTGAAAATGATTTGGTAACAAACAAAAAGTGTAAACGTCCAGATAATTAGATAAATACTTCTTCCAGTTTTCCAGAAAATAGACGTAATTCTCTGGTTTATAGAACAATTTTTCCTTATTGTTACCACGATTATAAATGTGGTAATAGTTGTCATATTCAAAGGGTGCGTGATATTCTACTTTTTTTATATACATAAGTTATGATCTGTTTTTAGAATCATTGATACTATCCCTCAAAGGGATAGTATCAATAGAGACCGATACTATCGCTCGGAGCGATAGTATCGGTAAATAATTAAACTACAAAAACCTTCGCAATATCAACAAGCAAAGATGGCTGATTAATTAGAGCAGTAGTAAATAATCTTCCGAGAGTTCTTTTTTCAAAAGGAACTTTGTTGAATGAATGAGCTATGTTGTTAAACTTTTCATCAGAAAAATTGTAAATGCCTTCTTTAATTCTGTTAAAAGTTTCGTGACGTTTACCAAGCCTGTCTGCCCAGGCTTTATCATAACTTAATATATTATCCAGCTTATTTTGTTTGATCGCTTCGGCAGCAATTGTTCCGGCAATTTTTCCACCAATCATTCCACTTGCTATTCCTCCACCGCTTAATGGATTTACCTGTCTTGCTGCATCACCAATGAGCATAATTCCCGGAGCTGAAATTTTTTTCAGAGTAATTGCACAGGGTACTCCCCCTGCAATTTTTGTCAGCACTGGTGCATTTGGATAATGCTTGCTCATAAAATCATCAAGAAAAGATTGAGCAGATTTTTTCTTTCCGATAATTCCGCTAACACCCAAACCAATGTTTGCTTTGTTATGTCCTTTGGGAAAAACCCAGAAATAACCATTCGGTGCAACATCTTTTCCGAAATAAAAATATAAAGTCTGTTGATCTACGGGAATGTTTGCGGCAGTAATTTGAACTGCACTTTCCATATCACGGAAATCAATGTGAGTTTCCAGTCCAGCCCAACGACCAACACGGGACTCAACCCCATCCGCAGCGATAACAACTTTTGCTTTTACTTCTTTTTGCTCACCGTGATATTCATACTTAACTCCCGCTACTTTTCCATTATCAAATAACAAATCATTTACATAAGCACGAGTTAAAATTTCAACTCCGGCATCTGCAGCAGTTCTGGCAAGTTCATAATCAAAAATTCTTCGCTCAAGTACGTAACCGGCTTCACCGAAATCAAGAATTACTTCTGTTCCATCAGGCGCATTAAAAGAAAACTTACTGATCCTGGCAGCAATCCATTTATCGTCTGACGGAATAAATTCTTCAACACCGACTTTGCTAATTGCTTCGCCGCATCGAACAGGATATCCAACATCTCTGTCTTTTTCCAACATCAAAACAGAAACACCCTGCTCAACCGCAAATCGCGCAGCCATACTTCCCGCCGGTCCGGCACCAACTATTATTATATCGTATTCTTTTTTCAGTTTAGATTTTCTTTTCTGTTTGTTTTGTTTAGCTTTTTAACTTAGAAGTCTTCAGTCCTCAGTTGGCAGTCCACAATTCTTTATAAATATTTTTCAGGGTTTCCGATCATATGATTTAGCATCCTGCCAATTTCTTCGGATCGCTCAATGAAATTTTTGTATTTAATCTTATCAATGTATTTGCAGCTTAACGAAAAATCTAACCATACTTGTGTTTCAGAGTTTTCCATATCTGCATCCGTGGTTTTAGAAACAAAATGAGCGGGATATTTTCTCTTTCTATAAGCCTCACCAATTGATGAACAAACGCTTCTCGAAGACTTCCTAATTTGAATTGTTAATCCAAATTTTTCTTCATCGGGATATGATTTAGTTAGCTCAAAAATATCCATTGCTAATTTGAATGCTTTCTGATAAACTTTTAAGTCTCTGAATGTGCTCATTATGGTAGTTCTAAATTATGATGAATTGTGGACTGTTGACTGAAGACTGCGGACTAGTTAACGAGAATTGTAGACTCATTTTACCAGAACGCCTTCCTTGTTAAACCGAATAACCTCAATAGGACAAGACCACACACACTTTGCACAATTAGTACATCGCGGATCAATAATAAATATTTCCGCTTCTTTCATTTCTATTGCATCTTCAGGACAAACGCCGACGCAGCATCCGCAGAAGTCGCATTTATCCGGAAGGATTTCAATCATAAGCTTGCCTGTTTTTGCCTGGCGGTAATCGCTCATTGACTCAACTCTTCCCTTATTCTCTTCTTCTCTCTCTCAAGCTCGTTGTTTGCTTTCATAAGTTCAAGTTGTTTTTTCTCATCATCACTCAGCTCAATTTCTCTGCGATTGGATTGAATGTTTTTTTCGATTCTTTCCATAACGAATTTCATCACTGTATCTTTTGCAAATCTCATCATCGTTATTTCTGCAGTTATGCTCGGGAATCTCTCTTCCCAACTGCTGCTGACAGAATATTTATCGAAGGTTAATTCACGAACATAAGTTTCTTTTCTTTCATCTTTTAATACACTAACTAATCCGCTTGTTGTGAAATTATCTTCATTCTCAAACTCGTCTTTTACTTTTTCAAATAGTTCACGATTTAATGAATTAGTAAAATCCTCCGGATGCAGATAGTTAAATATTAACTCTGCAACCGGTCTATCAGCTTCAAAAAGTAATTTTATAATTTCCCTTTCAAGATTGTAAAGAACCGGCGAAATTTCGGGGACCGCATCAATAAGTGTTGATGTAGTTTCTTCGGCTTTTCTATTTTGTAAAACTTTTGAATCAGTTCTCTCGAATCTTTTAAATTGCTTTATTTGTTTATCGAGTTCCGATTCAATCAACTTTTCTCTGAGGTTAAATTTCTGAGCAATGTTTCTTATAAGAAGATTTCTCTTTAACTCATCATTTATCAAAGCTACTGGTTTAACTAACTCTCGTATTGCTTCTGCTGCTGTTGAAGGATCTTCAAACTTTCCCTGTGACTCATAATATTTACTTTCGTATTCCAGAAAGTTTTCAGCTCTCTTTATTAGTTCCTCAAACTCATCTTTTCCAAATTTATTCACATAGGAATCAGGGTCTTCACCTTTTGGAAGCGAAACAATTTTCACTTCCATATCTCTTTTCAATAAAATCTCTATGCTTCTCATTGAAGCTTTTATTCCTGCAACATCAGCATCAAACAAAAGCACAACATTCTTTGTATATCGCGATAAAAGCTGCACTTGATCATCTGTCAATGCAGTTCCGGAAACTGCAACAACATTTTTAATTCCACTCTGGTAAAGTGAAATCAAATCCATATAACCTTCAACAATGATTGCTTTATCAAGACGGCGAATATCATCTTTTGCAAATGAGAGTCCGTAAAGAATTCTTCCTTTAATATAGATGAGTGATTCAGGTGAGTTAATATATTTTGCACCTGTATCTTTTGGATCGAGAACTCTTCCCGCGAATGCTACAACTCTTCCGTTCGGTGAGAAGATCGGAAAGATTAGTCTTCCCGGAAGTTTATCATATAATTTTCCATCAGCATTTTTTCCTATAAGTCCAAGCTGGATGCATTTATCAACATTTAAGCTTCTGCTCTTCGCATAGCTGATAAAATTTTCCCAGCCTCTTAAAGAATATCCCAAACCAAATGAACGCAGTGTTTGTGTTTTGATGTTTCTTTCATGGAGATACTTTCGGGCAAATTCTCCCTCATCATCATTTAAAAGATTATTTAAAAAATATCTTGCTGCTTCTGTGTTTATGTCGTAAAGAACTTCCTGCTCGGATTGCTGCTCGGTGTACTCTTGCTTATCAAACTCAATTGTAATTCCCTGCTGCTCTGCAAGTTCCTGAACTGCTTCAACGAAAGAAATCTTATGAAACTCAGTTAAAAATTTAAATACATTCCCACCAGTATGACACCCGAAACAATGAAAGATTTGTTTCTCTTCGCTTACTGTAAATGAAGGAGTTTTTTCTGAATGAAATGGACAAAGTCCGATAAAATTCTTCCCACGTTTTCGAAGCTGGACGTGTTGTGATATCACATCAACAATATCAACTGACTCTCGTATTTCCTCAATTTTTGATTCGGGGATTCTCATATCACTTTATTTCAGATACTGTTTAAAGCCTATAAGCATCTTTTCTATGCCTCACATAGTATATCACTAATTTTTTATCGGAGAGATCTGCCTGGTAAATTACACGATAATCACCAACCCTTAATCGGTAAGTTGATTCAGCACCTTTTAGTTTTTTTGTTTGCTCTGAGAAAGGGTTTTCGGAAAGATTTTCTATTGCTTCGAGTATTCTGGGAATGACTTGTCTATCAATTTTCTTGAGATCCTGTTCGAAAAATCTCTTCAACTCAACTTTGAATGAGTCCATCTGCTCTCAATTTCTTTTTCAGTTCATCAAAGCTGATTGTCGGCTCGTCTTTTCGCTCAGCAATTATGGTAAGATCATGAATATCCTCCAAAAGTTCTTCATACTCTTCCAATGGCAGAATAACAGCTTTTTTAGTTCCTGACTCGTCCACAATATATTTAGTATCCATTTCTCACCTCTTTTAAAAGTTTCATTGAAATATAAATTGCTGTAAACTCAATTACAAAACAATGAATAATTTGAAAAGTTTAACTTCATTTACCCCTTCAATTATATGTAAATTTTAAGTAATGCTTCTAATTTTTTGTTAATTGGAAACAAAAGTTTGAATGTTGACTTGCTTTTCTTAACCAGCCAGCCACATCTGAATAATTCTTATATTTAAAATAGATATTATTAAATACTTAATGAATAAAAAATTACAAAATAGTTTTCTGATTTTCCTTCCGAAAAAAGATTTTAATGAGGAAGAATTTACAATTGTCAGGAAAAGATTATTGAAAGCCGGTAAGCATGTTTTTATTACTTCGGATGACCAGTCCGTTTGCTCGGGCAGCAAGGGGATGAAAGTAAAATCTGACACAAATTTTTACAATGTTAATGTGAATAATTTTGGTGCATTCATTTTAATAGGAGGAACCGGAAGCAAAGCCTACTGGAAAAATGAAGTGCTGCACAAAATCATAAAAAAATTCTTCGACTCTAAAAAGGTTGTGGCCGCAATTTGCTCTTCTCCTGTAACTTTGGCTAAAGCAGGAATTCTTCAAAATAAAAAAGCAACCTGTTACTCCGAAGACAAAATGGAACTTATTAACGCCGGAATTGATTATCAGGATAAGAATGTAGTTGTTGATGGAAATGTAATTACTGCAAATGACTCGCGTTCAGCTTTGCAGTTTATCGAAGCTGTTCTCCATCTTACAAAATGATTTTTAAGAAATATGATTGAAACAATTAAAAAATATTGTAATAGTTTAACAGAATATTCACGATATAAAACTAGAGAAGTTAAAATCGGAGATATTCCGCTCGGTGGAAATAATCCAATCCGTATTCAATCGATGACAATTACTGACACGATGAACACAATCGCCACCGTTGAACAAACTATCAGAATGGTTGAAGCGGGATGTGAATATGTTCGAATAACTGCACCAAGCATCAACGAGTCAAAGAATCTTGAAAATATAAAAAAAGAATTACGAACACGTGGATATACAGTTCCGCTAATTGCTGATATCCATTTCACTCCAAATGCTGCTGAGCTTGCAGCAAGGATTGTTGAAAAAGTACGAATTAATCCCGGAAATTATGTTGATAAGAAAAAGTTTGAGCAGTTTGAATACACTGACCAGGAATATCAGGAAGAGCTTGATAGAATTCGCGAAAGATTTACTCCTCTTGTGAAAGTTTGTAAAGAGTACGGAACAGCAATGAGAATCGGGACAAATCACGGTTCATTGTCAGACAGAATTATGAATCGCTTTGGTGATACACCTCTCGGAATGGTTGAGTCTGCACTGGAATTTGTGAGAATCTGCGAGGACCTTGATTATCACAGCATCGTTCTTTCAATGAAAGCAAGTAATCCTCAGGTAATGGTTCAGGCTTACAGGTTGCTTATCCAGAAAATGGAAGAAGAAGAGATGAACTATCCAATTCATCTTGGTGTAACAGAAGCTGGCGGTGGCGAAGATGGAAGAATAAAATCAGCAGTCGGAATCGGTGCTTTGCTCGAAGATGGAATTGGAGATACAATAAGAGTTTCGTTGACTGAAGATCCTGAATATGAAGCCCCGGTTGCGATTTCATTAGCTGACAGATATAAAAGCAGACAAAATCATAAGCTAATAAAACCGATTTCTGAAAATCCAATTGATCCAATAAATTATAAAAGAAGTGAAACATTTGAGGTATCAGGAATCGGTGGAAGTAATGTTCCGGTTGTGGTAGCAGATTACAGTGCGAGAAAAATTTCTAGTCAAAAAGATTTAACAGATATTGGTTATAAATACGATGAGCCATCTGATAAATGGTTTTTAGCTGATGCTGCCTCAGATATCATTTATCTGGGAAAGCAAGATATTTCCTTCACGTTGCCGGAAAATCTGAAACTAATAATTGACTATAATGAATGGGAAAAGCTTAGTTCAAAAAAGTTAAGATTCCCTCTCATTCATAAAGATGAATATTTACGAAGTAAAATTTTTTCTAACCAAGTTACCTTTTTAGCATTAAGAATAAGTGACCTCGACGAAGAACTTTCAAACAAAATAAAATCTGATAACAGATTAGTCCTTATTATCGAAACAGACAACGAACATGCAATGGCCGAATTAAGAAGGTTTTTCTTTGAACTAATCAGTCGTGGAATCAAAAATCCCATCATCATCAAAAGAGATTATCACAACCATTCGCTTGATGAAGTTCGACTTTATTCCTCAACTGATTTTGGCGGATTATTGATTGACGGACTTGGAGATGGTGTTTGGCTTACAGCCGAAACAGAAAAATCAGATTCTGAAAAAACCAGTAAACTAACATTTGTAAAAGAATCAAAAGAAAAATTTATTAATAGAACGCTCTTCGGTATCCTGCAGGCAACCAGAACAAGAATTTCAAAAACAGAATACATTGCCTGCCCATCCTGCGGCAGAACGTTGTTCGATCTTCAGGAAACTACTGAGATGATTAGAAAACGTACCGAGCATCTCAAAGGAGTAAAAATTGCAATAATGGGATGCATCGTAAATGGTCCCGGTGAAATGGCCGATGCCGATTACGGATATGTAGGAAGTGGTGTTGATAAGATAACCTTGTATAAAGGAAAAGATGTTGTGAAGAGAAGTGTTCCATCCTCCCAGGCAGTTGATGAGCTGATTGACTTAATCAGAGAGGACGGAAAATGGCTAGATCCTTCCGAAAATAGCATTTACTAAACTTTTAGGAGGTTGTTACTTAAAACTTTTTCCGTTATATTTTGACACTTAAAATGAGACCAAAAAGAAAGAAAATCTTAAAATACCTTGCCATTGTTGAAATAAGGGATTACAAAATCCCGGGGTAGATAAAAAATTAGGAAAATGCACTTCAAAAAGAGAAGTGCATTTTTTTTTGAAATGACTGGAAAAGAGATAATTAAATATCTGGAGGAATGGGCGCCGAAAGGAATCGCCTGGGACAAAGATAATGTTGGACTGCAGGTTGGTGACCCGGAAATTAAAATTAAAAATGTATTACTTAGTCTTGATCTAAAAGAAAAAGTGATTGAAAGCGCGATAAAAGAAAATTGTAATTTGATCATCACTCACCATCCACTCTTATTCTACCCTCTAAAAAATCTTGACTACTCAAAAAATATAATAGCAAGGATGATTGAGAAACTAATTAAAAATAACATCACTTTATACTCTGCACATACAAATCTTGATTTTACAAAACACGGTGTTAGTTATCGGCTTGCTAAAAGATTATTACTCAAGAACATAAGATTTTTAAAAAACCTTTCTGAGAACCAGATTAAGCTTGCAGTGTTTGTTCCTGAATCACACGTTAACATAGTTGCTGAAGCAATTCATCAATCAGGTGGTGGATTAATTGGCGAATACTCACATTGCAGTTTTAGAACACCGGGAACCGGAACATTTAAAGGATCAACTGAAAGTAATCCTTCAATTGGAACAAAAGGTGTTTCTGAATTTGTGGAAGAAGTAAAGCTTGAAGTTATTGTTGACAGATGGAAGTTGAATCAAGTGCTCAATGCAATGAAGAAAATTCATCCGTATGAAGAAGTCGCTTATGATGTCTTTCCCCTACAAAACGATAATGCCAATTATGGAATTGGTGCCATTGGTGAACTTTCTGATTCAATGGATACGAATGACTTTCTTGGTTTCGTTTCGTCTAAATTAAAAACTTCAAATTTGCGTTATACAAATAGTAAAAAGAAAAAAATAAAAACCGTAGCCGTTTGCGGCGGATCTTGCGGTGAGCTTGTTGATGAAGCCATCAAACAAAATGCTGATGCATTTGTTACTGCCGATTTAAAATATCACACATTCCAGGATGCTGAAGGAAAAATATTATTAATTGATGCCGGGCATTATGAAACAGAAGCACCAATCCTTGATGAAATTAAGAAGCGTCTGGAATCATTACTTAATGAAAATAGAAAAATCAAAATATTAAAGTTTAAAGGTTCTACGAACCCAATAATTTTTTATAACAAATCAGGAGCTAATTAAAATTGATTAACAGATTAAAAATTCTTTATCAGCTGCAAAAAATTGATGATCAGTTGGACGAACTCGAAGAACTTCGGGGCGATCTGCCAAATATGGTAAGAGAGCTTGAAGAAAAAATCAAAAGTTTCATCGGAGACGTTGAGGCTAAAGAAAAAGAGCAAAAAGATTCTTTGAAAAAAAGAGATGAAAACGAAGATGAAATCGAAAAACTCAAAGAAAATCAGAAAAAATTTAAGGCGCAGCTTTACCAGGTAAGAAACAACAAAGAGTACGATGCTCTTACCAAGGAAATAGATCACACCGAAGGACAGGTAAATAAGCTTGAAGCCGAGAATAATTCGCTTGCAGACCGAAGCAAAACACTCACTCAGGAAATTGAGGAAATAAATCCCAGACTCGATGAGCTCAAAAAAGAACTCAAAGAAAAAGAGGCTGATTTAAAAGATATCATTAAGGCAAACGAACGAGAAGAGTCAAAGCTAACAGAAGAAAGAAAAAAGCTTGAGAGTGAAGTAAAGAAAAACGATCTTTCAGCTTATATGAGAATAAGAAAGGCTAAGAAAGGTCTGGCTGTGGCTACTATTAAAAGGTCAGCTTGTTCCGGATGTCATAACATAGTGCCTTCACAAAGGCAGCTCGAGATCAGAAGGAATAACCGTCTTTTCTTTTGCGAATATTGCGGAAGAATTCTTGTTTCTTCTGAAATTGCCGAAGATGCAAATAAATAGACGCCCTTAATCATCGGGTTATTAATGATTTCGGGTAATCAATTTTGTATATTTGTCTCAGTTAATTAATAATAAGGGTTCGGTAATAATTTCGGATTCTTTAATTGTCTAAAAAAGTTTTGAAGAAAAATAAAATAGTTCAGTCCGGGCAATCGCTCACTATAAATAATTACGGTGGGAGGAAAGTCCGAGCTTCATAGAACAGGGTGCCGGGTAACGCCCGGGGGTTGTAAAAGAAATTTTATGACCACTGACAGTGCCACAGAAAATAAACTTCCCCGTGAGATATTTTGCCACGGTTGATAAAAAGCTGGTGACAATTTATCTCACGGGGTAAAGGTGAAAAGGCGGGGTAAGAGCCCACCGCTCCATTGGTAACAACGGAGGCACGGCAAACCACACCCGAAGCAAGGTCAAATAGGGAAACCGTTCCTTATTCATTTAAGGATCAGAGTTGTTCGCTTTGGAGGTTTCCGGGTAGATCGCTAGATTCTATCAGTAATGGTAGAACCAGATAAATGATTGCCGCCCCGATCTATCGGGGTACAGAACTCGGCTTACAGGTCTGAACTTTTTATTTGTTCTTTCAAAATATTGAAAAATCCTATGGGAAGAAGACACTGGAAAATAAAAGATGTTTCCGATGAGCTCTCTGTTCAAAGACTTACGGATTCACTTAACATCTCACCCATACTGGCAAGGCTGCTGGTTCTGAGAGATATTAAAACCTTTAACCAGGCTAAACAATTCTTCCGTCCTTCTCTAGATTCTATTCACGATCCATTCCTTATGGATGAAATGGAATCTGCAACCACAAGAGTTATTACTGCACTTACTGAAAATCAAAAGATTTGTATTTACGGCGACTATGATGTCGATGGCACGTGTGCAACTGCCCTACTTTATATGTTTCTGAAAGAGCTCGATGCAAATGTAGAATTCTATATTCCGAGAAGACTGGAAGAAGGATACGGACTTTCAACTGCTGCAATCGACATCGTAAAAGAAAAAGGAACTCAGTTGATGATTGCAGTTGACTGCGGAATTACTGCAATCACAGAATCGGATTATGCAAATAAACTTGGTATAGACGTTATCATTTGCGATCATCATCAGCCAAAAGAAGACATTCCAAAAGCCTTTGCTGTACTCGATCCATTAAAACCTGGCTGCAACTATCCGTTTAAATATCTTTCCGGCGCAGGTGTTGCTTATAAACTTGCACAAGGATTGTGTGAAAGGATTGGTAAGCGTGGACTTCCACTAAAGTATCTTGACCTTGTCGCTCTTGCGGGTGCTGCAGATATTGTTCCCCTTATAGATGAAAACAGAATTCTGGTGAATGAAGGATTAAACCAGATCAACTTAAATCCTCGTCCCGGAATTGAAGCACTTATTGAAATGGGCAGACTTCAAACAGGTCAATTAACCTCCGGACAAATTGTGTTCACAATTGCACCACGTATAAATGCTGTCGGACGTTTAGGTGATGCAGAGCGTGCAGTAAACCTGCTAATCGCCACAAATAAAAAAGACGCGCTTAAGTTAGCTGAAGTGCTTGAGACAGAAAACTATGAAAGAAGAAAAATTGATGTTGATACTTTTGAGGCAGCTAAAGAGCTTGTTGATTCACAAATAGATTTGGATGAGGAGCTTGCCATTGTTCTGCACAGTGAACACTGGCATCCCGGTGTAATTGGAATTGTTGCTTCACGACTGGTTGAAAAATATTACCGACCATCTGTTCTTTTAACAACCATTGATGGAATTGCAAAGGGTTCTGCAAGAAGCATCAACGGATTTAATATTTACGAAGCTCTTCAAAAATGTAATGATCTCCTTCTTCACTTTGGCGGTCATCAGGCAGCAGCAGGACTTGCACTCGAGGTAGATAAAGTTGATGAGTTCAGAATAAGGCTTAATGAAGTACTAAAATCATCTATAACAAGCGAAGATCTTTCAGAAGAAATTTCGATTGATTCTAAAATCAGATTCTCAGAAATAACACCAAAATTTTTAAGAATACTTGAACAGTTTTCTCCATTTGGACCGGGTAATTTGAGACCAGTATTTTTAAGTGAAAGCGTTCACATTGCTAATGTGCCGAGGATAGTCGGGAACAATCATCTTGTGGCTAACTTTAAGCAAAGTGGAACTGATAAAGTGTTCGATGCTATCGGGTTCAATATGGGCGACCATTATGATATGATTAAACAAAATAACTGTGAGCTCGATATTATTTTTTCAGTCGATAAAACTATTCGTGACAGCAGAATTTTTCCACAACTAAAATTAAAAGACATCAAAGCAAAAACTTGAAGGAGATATTTTAATGTCGGGGCATTCAAAATGGGCAACCATCAGAAGAAAAAAAGGAGCGCTGGATGCGAAGAGAGGAAAACTCTTCACAAAATTAATTAAGGAATTAACAATCGCTGCTCGCGAAGGTGGTGGAGATCCTGCCGGAAATCCCAGACTAAGGCTAGCAATTGACAATGGAAAGGCTGCAAATATGCCCGCTGATAACATCGAGCGTGCAATTAAAAAAGGCACCGGCGAACTTGAGGGAACAACTATTAGCGAACTTACTTATGAAGGTTACGGTCCGGGAGGAATTGCACTGTTGGTTGAAGTTGCAACCGATAATAAAAACAGAACTGTTGCAGAGGTAAGACATATTTTCAGCAAACACGGTGGGAATATGGGTGAGAGCGGTTCAGTTGCATGGATGTTTGAGAAAAAAGGAATAATTACTTTGCCAAAGCAAGGTAAATCAGAAGATGATATTATGGAATTGGTATTGAACGCCGGTGCTGAAGATATGCGTACTGAAGATGAATATTTTGAAATACAAACTGATGTTGAATCTTTTGAGCCCGTACGAAAAGCACTTGCAGAAAAAAAACTGGCGATGGATAATGCATCACTTCAATGGATTGCTAAGAACACAGTTAACATAGCAGGTGAAAATGCTGAGAAGATGATGAAGCTGATTGAAGGTCTTGAAGACTGCGACGATGTTCAAAATGTTTACTCTAATGCTGACTTTGATGAAGAGTTCATCAAACAGCAATCTTGATTAATTATTTCACACTAAAAAAGAATAATGATAATACTCGGTGTTGATCCGGGAACTATTGTAACCGGCTACGGATTAATCGAATACACCAATAACAAATTCAGAAGAATCTCCCACGGGGTAATTAAACTTCCTTCCTCAAAATCGCTCTCAGAAAAACTTGAAATTATTTACAACGAACTTGACAAGCTGTTGAAATTATATAAGCCCGATGAATTTGTTATCGAAACAGCTTTCTATGGCAAGAATGTTCAATCAGTCTTGAAGATTGGCTACGCGAGAGGAGTTTCTATTCTTGCAGCAATTCACAATAAAGTTCCTACAAATGAATATTCTCCGCGTGAAGTGAAAAAAGCCGTAGTTGGAAAAGGAGCTGCCTCCAAGCAGCAGGTTAATTATATGGTGATGACAATTTTGAACGCAAAGAAGATTAAATTTAAACCCGACGAAAGTGATGCTCTTGCAATTGCACTGTGTCACGCTTTCAGATTGAAAGCACCGACTTTTAAAAAAAGTAAAAGCTGGAAGGAGTTTGTTGACGCGAATCCAGGAAGAGTCATTGGACAATAGTCATTTGTCATTTATTGTTTATTGTTGACATGTTTCAAGACGTGAGATAAGAATTAATGAATATGTTTTGTTGCTGCAAAATTATCTCACGTCCTGAATTGTTTTATTGCTTTATTGTTTTCAATTGACAAAATCTAATTTTTTAATTTATCATTTTTAATTTTTAATTGTATATGATTGGATTTTTAACAGGAAAAATAATTTCAGCAAAGCCAACCTTAATCCTGCTGGATGTAAATGGGGTTGGTTACGAAATCAGAATTTCTATTAACACTTTTGAGCGAATCAGTGGAAAGGAATCCGTTTCTCTTTTCATTCACACAAATGTGAAAGAAGATTCTATTTCTTTATTCGGTTTTTATTCAGAAGCTGAAAAAGAAATGTTTGAGCTTCTCATTTCAATTTCGGGTGTTGGTCCAAAATCTGCACTTAGTCTTTTATCCGGCATTTCAACTGATGATCTAAAGCAAGCAATAATAACAAGCAATGTTGAAAGGATGATTGCTGTTCCGGGAATAGGACGAAAAACTGCCGAGAGATTAATTCTTGAACTGAAGAACAAAGTAAGAGACATAAAAGAAGAAGGATTAACTCCAGCTAAACCAAGCTTGCAGAAAGAAGCTGTTGCTGCTCTCTCTACATTAGGTTATAATCTGGCTTCATCTGAAAAGGTTGTTAATAAAATTGTTTCTGAATTTCCGGAATGCAGCCTGGAAGAATTGATTAAAAGCTCTTTAAAAGAATTAAATAAATAGCCACGAATTTCACTAATTTTCACGAACGGGAAATTAGTGTATATTCGTGAAATTCGTGGCTAAACAATGGTATTAATAAGTTCAGCAATATCACCAAGTCTTGCTTCTATCTTATCTCCCCTATTCACTCTGCTTACCCCTGCCGGAGTTCCGGTAAAAATTAAATCTCCTTTCTCGAGTGTCATAACTGAAGAAATATATTCAACAATTTCGGCAGGATTGAAGATCATACTTTTCAAACTTTCACTTTGCTTTACTACCCAATTTACTTTCAGTTCAAGTTTGTCATCAGGTTTTAATTGATAATCTTTTTTGAAAACGAAATCTGAAATAACCGCAGAAGTATCAAAACATTTTGCGAGTGTCCAGGGATTGCCTTTTTTCTTAAGATCATTTTGAACATCGCGCAAAGTCATATCAAGTCCGACTCCGTAACCGATAACTGCATTTTCTGCCTGACCTTGGTTCGCTTTTCTAACTGTCTCTCCAATCAGCAGCACAAGCTCAACTTCGTGGTGAAGTTCGTTACCATATTCCGGATGAATTATTTGTCCTCCGGAATAAATCAATGCTGATGCAGGTTTTAAAAATAATACCGGCTTGTCCGGTATCTCATTGCCAAGCTCTTTTGCGTGTTCTGCGTAGTTTCTGCCAACGCAGACTATTTTGCCAATTGTGTATTCTTCTTTTGAGTTTTTAATTCGTGCTGTTTTCATTTATTTAAAACCATTTTGATAGATCACATCTGTTATCTAGTATAGCAAGAACTTCAATCCTAGATCCATAAATTCTATAGAAAGCTGAAACTTCTCGGCCTAAAACAGCCCTTCTGATTTTTGCTTTTTTATTTGTTTGGGGATAAAGCTTGGGAAATGTTGTAACCGCACTTTCAAATGCAGACAGGAGAGAAAAAAAATTATTAATTTCTTTTACAGAAAAGTTTTCTTCTAAATATGCTTTTATATTTGAAGCATTCCTAAGTGCCTGATTAGTCCAAAGTACATTTAGCTTTTTTTTCTCAGGCATTCTTCAGTTTTTTCCAAAAAGTCCTGGAGGTAATAAGATTGCCAGCTTCAGCATCTGTGAGTCCGGATAAAATTATTTTTTTTTGTTGTGCAGATAATTCATCCCACCAATCCCCCCTGGAACGAGAACTCCGAATACCTTCCAGCAATGATATAAGATCAGCATCCGAGATTTGATTTATCCAGGCTATTAGATTTAATTTAATCTCGTTAAGTTCGGCTGTTGACATATAATTTTTTGCTTATTATTTAGTAATTAAATCACTTGCAACATTGTGCATACAATTTACTAAAAGCACCAGTCATTATGCAAGAATCTGAAATTTTGAATTTATTCATGTCTTCTGTTTCTTCTTCGTTGCTGCAGGAAAAAGAATGTTGTTTAATATCAGTCTATAACCGGGAGAGTTTTTGTATAGGCTTAGATCAGTCGGTGGATCACCAACAGCGTGCTGGTAATCTTCCGGATCGTGACCGCCGTAAAATGTGAATGTTCCCCTTCCAAAATTTCCGTGAATGTATTTAACCTGGTCGGTTCCTTTTCTTTCTGCAAGAATAGTAATCGAGTTTTTTATTGTGCTTCTGCGGAACATTGAAGTTTGCCCCATAAATCCCCGGATAATATTTGCGTGACTTTGAGTTAACATTGACGGCACCGGATCGTACTTTGCTGAAAATTCAAACAGTGTGAAGTAATCATTCTCAAAATTCCCAACTTCCATTGGCTGGATATCAATATCGCTGTACTCATAAACATAAGGATTCATTTCCAGCTTGAAGTTTGTAAACGCAAGCGTGTTATCATAAATAATTTTTTGTTGTGATCCAGGATCGGCCGCATCACCGTCGTACATCTGCTCGATAATATCAACATTCACTGCAGAGAGAGCAATATCGTACGAGTCGGTTGCAGAGCACATTGCAAAAAGAAAACCGCCTTTACCCACATAGTTCTTAATATCAATCGCAACAGATCTCATCATCTCTGAAACTTTTTTGAATCCATTCTTCTTTGCATTCTGTTCATATAGAAGCTGCTGATCGATGTACCACTGTGCATTGGCAAAGCTCGCATAAAATTTTCCGTACTGACCTGTAAAATCCTCGTGATGAAGATGAAGCCAGTCGTAATTATCAAGATCGCCTTTTAAAATTTCATCATTCCATATCTTATCATAAGGAACCTGGGCATATTCAAGCACGAGTGTTACAGCATCATCCCAAGGTAAAAAGCCGGGAGGAACATAAACAGCAACCTTCGGGGCTTTCTCAAGTCTCACCACATCCATATTGTTTTCTTCACTCTGCACGAATGAGTAAATCTCCGTTGCCTGCGAAAGAGTCATTGTTTCAAATGAAACATTATTCAACCTGCATTCTCCAGCAAGCTCATCACTGTAATCAATCAGGAAAGAACCACCTTTGTAGTTAAGAAGCCAATCCGCTTTGTAACCTTTTGTCAATGCACGGTAAGTTATGCCGTATGCCTTCAGGTGGTCAGTTTGATTCAAATCCATATTGATCAAAATTTTGGATTGAGGGAATGTGGTGAAAAAAGTAAGTGAGATGAATATCGATATGTAGATTATTTTTTTAGTCATATTTCTTCAGAGGAATAGGTATAGTGGTATAAAGGTATAAAGGTATAAAGGAATGAATTAGTTTTACATTGCAAGATTTTTTACTTATACCATATACCTTATACCGACACTACGCTGACTTCTTCTCCACTTTAATAAAAATAGGTTCCTCTCCATTTGCTACAACGTCCTTAGTAATAACACATTTTTCAACGTCTTTCCTATTTGGCAATTCGTACATTATATCAAGCATAAAATCTTCAACTATAGATCTTAGTGCACGTGCACCCGTTTTTTTGATCATCGCTTTTTCAACTAATGCATCAAGTGAAAACTTATCAAACTCCAGTTCAACACCTTCCATCAAAAATAACTTTTTGTATTGCTTAAGGATTGCATTCTTCGGATCAGTTAGAATGCTTCTCATTGCTTCTGCACTTAGTTGATGAAGAGGAGCTACAATAGGTATTCTTCCGATAAGTTCAGGTATCAATCCATATTTGAGCAAGTCTTCCGGCTGAATAAATTTCAGAAGTTCATCATCTTCCTTTTTGTCTTTTATGTCCCTTGCAAAACCCATTTTATTTTTGTTAATCCTTGCCGCAATTATTTTATCAATACCATCAAATGCGCCGCCAAGAATGAAAAGAATATTTTTTGTGTTAACATTAATTAAACTCTGTTCGGGATGTTTTCTTCCGCCTTTTGGAGGAACACCGGCAATAGTTCCTTCAAGAATTTTCAGAAGTGCCTGCTGAACTCCTTCGCCGGAAACATCACGTGTGATTGAAGTACTTTCACTTTTTCGTGCAATCTTATCTATCTCATCTATATAAACAATTCCTTTTTGTGCCCGGTCAAGATTATAATCCGCTGCTTGCAGAAGATGAACAAGAACCGTTTCAACATCATCACCAACGTAACCAGCTTCTGTTAGCGTTGTTGCATCTGCAATTGCAAAAGGAACATCAAGAATTTTTGCGAGTGTTTGAGCAAGCAATGTTTTGCCAACACCCGTCGGACCAATGAGCATAATGTTGCTCTTCTCAATTTCAACATCCTCCAGCTCAAAGAATGTTGAACGCATACTTATTCTTTTATAATGATTGTAAACTGCAACCGAGAGAACTTTCTTTGCTCTGTCCTGTCCGATTACATATTCATCAATCTGTTTCTTTATTGATTCAGGTGTGTGATTATATTTTTCTTTGCGATTAGAATTCTGATATGCTGCGAGATTATTTTTCAGGATATCAACACTGCTTGCAATACAGATATCACATATATAAACATCCGGTCCGGCTATCATTCCACCAACTTCGTGTCCTTCCCTTCCGCAGAAAGAGCATTTAACAATTTTCTGTCCTTGTTTTTTATTCATTTAAGTTCCCGGTTTATTCTGCAAAAATAAAATCTGTGCTCTTGCCTCATCAGCATAAATTGATTTCGGAAAATCAGCTAATAGCTTTTGATAAAACTCTTCTGCTTTGCTGATATTTTTTATTCCATATTGATGAATCTTCCCGAGCAAATATACTGCTTTGTCCGCATAAATATTTTTTTCACCTTCAGCAGATAAACCGTCAAGAACAGATATTGCTTCGGGATAATTATCTACTGCAATCAACATCTCTCCATAATTTATTGCTGATATCGCACGCAAAACAAATGCCTGCTGATTATCAGCTAATTTTTTATAACTGGCTGCCGCCTCATCAAATTTTTTCTGCTCCGCAAGAAATTCAGCGTGAGCATAAGTTAAGAGGTTAGACGAATCATTCATCTGCGGGTTCAATAATAAAGTGAGTTCAATGGCATCATTTGCCGAATTATCTTTCAGGTTGCCAAGCACTTTTGATAAGTGCTTCTTTGCCTCATCAAAATTTCCCTGATAGAAATTTACTTTTCCCAGCTTATAAATTGCTTTGTTCTTTTGCTCCTCGCTTGCACTAAGAAGCTTCGGTATTGCCGAGAAATCTTTTTCTGCTTCATCAAGCTTTCCTTGAATTAATGCGATGTTTCCCAGTTCGAGATAAGCTTCAGCGGAATTTTTTGACAATGGTGCTTCTTTTACAATCGTCTCCAGAAGTCCTCTCGCTTCATCATAATTATTCAAAAGATAAAATTGAATTACCGCAGTCCTGAGCATACTCTCATAAGCGGGTTCTGAATGTTTATAGAGATTAATTACAATGTTAAATGCATTCAATACATCTTCTGATTTTCCAGATTCAAATTTCGTAAGAGGAAAGTACGGTTTCCACAATGGAAGTGTTTTTTCATAATCTTCAAGAAGTGAGGCTTCAAGTGAACGCGCATAGCCGAGTGATGCTTGTGAATTAACTGGTGAGTCCGGATAATCATCAGTGATTTTTTTGAAAACATCAGCAGCTAACTTGTACTCTTTTTCAGAAAACATCTGTCTTCCAAAATTATACAAGTCTCTTCCTTTACTAGACTGAACCTCATCTATGTAAAGGTATATTTCATAAGCTTTCTGA
>DATIJX010000084.1:0-34384 GCA_035478175.1 Ignavibacteriaceae bacterium | reverse complement strand
TTTTTAATTAATGGAAATTGAAAAATGATGTGTATGTAGGGCGTTGAGCCGCTAGAGTATCAAATCGGAGTGCTGATATGAATTTTGTTAATTAACATATAGCAAATATAAATGATTAAAAGCTGAAATTGTAGTGATTTGGAAAGTGCGCTTTAATTTATTCTGCAATTAAATTTAGGCCGAATAATAACTCCACCCCTATGAGACTGCTCGTTGTAAGCTGAATTCCCTCAACATTTCTATACAGAGGTGCCTGATAAAAAATTTTCAGATTATATGTTCTTTCATTATAAATTAATGAGGGAAGAATATCATAGTAAGCTCCGCCGGTACTTGGCAGGAATCTCCCGCCCCAGAAATCTTCATTTGCAAATCTTGCTCTGCCGGAAAGTGAGAATGTTAAGTAATCTGTAAAATGATATTCTCCGCCTAAACCAAGAATTATTTCATCGCCAAACCTGTATCCATCTAAGTTTGAGCCCGCATATCGGTAAAGTGCACCAGCTGATATAGAGACAGGCAGCGGCAAAAATCCCCAATAAAAATTTCCCCATAATAAAACGTCGGTAGAGCCAGTGCCCGGCTGAAGGTCAATTGCTAATCTTGAACCATCGACTTCTTCGGTGCTGCTTCCTACAGGAAGTTTTACACCGCCTCCAGCTGTAAGACCTATCTGCGATACAATGTCGGGACTAATGATTTCATATTTCCCCAGTATTATAATGTCACTAATGCCTTGCCCCTCAAAACTTATTAATTCAGTTTCATTTGTTTCGTTTGATCTGACTGTTGTTTCGCGATTCTTAATTACATAAGCTCCCGAAATCAGAAGCGAAACTCTGTCAACTATCCCATATTCGAATTCATAATTAAATGAAGAAACAGATGCGGTTCTGTTTAAAGGGTCATCAATTTCTTCTGTTCCGTTGTATGTTGAGTTTAAACCATTCCTGACATACCCTATTCCGATATTAAGATTACCAAATTCACCAGCACCTCTTCCTAACCCGCCGAAGGTACTTGAACCTGCCGTGCAGCAGCCTTGTGCTAACACAGACGAATTCAAGCCTAATAGCAGTGAGAGAAAAATTATAATAGTGAAGAATTTATACATAATACTAAGGATTAATTTCTATTCTGATATCTTCAGAAACTTTTGCGCCTTTAACATCTGATACAACTACTGTAACGATGTTCGACCCGACACAGCAATACGCTGCAGAATATCTCACCACAGCACCGCTTCCGATTATATCACCAAGCGCTGTTGACCACGAATATTGCAGCTGATCGCCATCCGGGTCTGATGCGGTTACTTCAATTGTTGCGGTAGTTCCAACTGTGATAAATGGAGGATCGACATAAACTTCATCTATTACAGGAGAATTGTTTCCTTCAAGTGAGGAAAGAGTTGACTCAGGTTGAACACAGCCCGAAATGATAAATGCAGCTAACAAAAAAAGTTTTAGAGTTTGTCTTGACATTTTATTCCTGTTTTTGAATTATAATTAACATAAAGATTCCATATATTTTTGTCAGATACAAGACAATTTTTCGCAAATTAATCAGGTAATTATAAATCACTTTTTTTATCAATTTTAGGAATATGGCAGACAAATCAAAACTCTGGTATTTAGAAAATTTTAATATCTTCACAAGTCTTAAACAAGAAAGCATGATGGAGTTGAATAAACTTGTTAAGGATAAAGAAATCGGTAAGAACCAGCCCATCTATTTCCCAAATGAGCCATCAAGCTCAATTTTCTTCCTAAAAACTGGGAGAGTGAAAATCAGCAGGTACAGCGATGATGGCAAAGAAATGATAATGGCATTTATAAATTCGGGTGAGGTTTTTGGCGAAATGGCTTACCTTGGTGAAGGTGAAAGAACTGATATAGCTGTTAGTGTTGAGCCGTCATTCATTTGCACAATAAATAAGGATGACTTTGCACAGTTCGTCGAAAAAAATCCTTCGCTGAATTTAAGACTTACAAGACTCATCGGTTTAAAGCTGAAAAGTTATTCTGAAAGAATTGAGGATCTTGTCTTTAAGGATGCAAAGCAAAGAGTGATTTCTTTTATTAAAAAACTTGCAGATGATAATGGCAAGAAAGTTGGTGATCAGATTTTTGTTAAACCATTTCTAAAACATCAGGATATAGCTGACCTAACTGCCTGCGCACGCCAGACTGTAAATGATGTTCTTACTGATTTAAGAGAAAAGGGAATAATAGACTTTGACCGGAAAAAGCTGATAATTAATAAGCCGGATGAATTAAAATCGCAGTTTAAAAAGTAATTTGTCTTACATCCGACAATAAATTAAATGTCTGCTTTTTAAGTTTCTGATAAAAAATGGACCTTACATTAATAATAAAAGATAACTGCACTGCTTGTGCAAGAGTTGAAAAAGCGTTGAAAGTTTTAGCTGGCGGAAAAAAAGAAATACTTCTTTCTGTTATAAATATTAAAGATTTAACTAACCCTGAAAACCATATTTGTCCCGCATTATTTATTAACCAGGAACTATATTCTTACGGGGATATTAACGAAGAAAAATTAATAAAATATCTTTACGAGCAATATAAAATAGGAGCCTGCAATCGTGTCGTATATAAAAGTAATTAATGATAATGAAGCAGAAGGAGAATTGAGTGAAGTCTATTCGCAAATCAGTTCTTCAAGAGGCAAGCTTTCCAACATAATGAAAATCCACAGCTTGATGCCTGATACTATGATAAAGCATCTTGAACTTTATCTCTCAATAATGTTCAGCAAAACAAATCTTACAAGAGAAGAAAAGGAAATTCTTGCCGTCGTTGTTTCCCAAAATAATAATTGTGATTACTGTGTTAATCATCACGCAGAAGCACTTAATCATTACTGGAAAAATGCTGAACGGATAAATAATTTTATTTTAACTCTGGATGATCCTGCATTCTCAGAAAAATTTAGACTAACAGTCAATCACACTTCAAAACTTACCTCAGATCCTTCTTCGGTCAAGAAAGAAGACATTGATGAACTAAAAAAATCCGGATGGACGGATGAGGATATCCTGGGTATAAACCTTATCATCAGTTATTTTAATTTTGTTAACAGAATTGCACTTGGATTAGGAGTAGAATTCAGCGAAGATGAAGTTAAGGGTTATAAATATTGAGATTCAACATTTTCACGGCTGTCCTAACTCACCAATCTTAATTGAAAGAGTTAAGGAAGCAATTAAGACCTTTGATAATATTATATACAAAGAAGTCTTAGTTGACTCAAATGAAAAAGCTGAAGAGTCAAAATTCAGAGGGTCACCAACTTTACTTATTAATGGTGAAGATTTTAAGAACCAACCTGAACCTGAGAACCCGGCTCTCGCCTGCAGATATTATCCGAAAGGTTTGCCAACAGTAGAGCAGATAAAAAACAAACTGAATGAATTTAAGTTTAAATAATTCACTATCTGCTCATCAGTAATATCTCGTCCGTAAATTGAGATTATCTCAATCATTATTTATTTTGCATTAAATTAAAAACAATCTTTTGTGCTTAAAGAATCTCGTTAACAACCGACAAACAAGTTAAAAAAGAGTGATACACGCGAAGAATCTTATTACAGCACTCCTTTTTTCTATAGAACATTGAAATTATTTTACCGATTAAAAGCAAGAATCATTTTTAAAGAAACCGGGAAATAGTTATGGCAGCAGAAAAAGAAAAATCTTTAGTAGTTTTTGAAACAGTCAATATACGTCGTCATTACGATGAAGAAAAAGAAAAGTGGTATTTCTCTGTTGTGGACATTGTAGCCGCTTTAACTGATCAGAAAGATTTTAAAACATCAAGAAAATACTGGAATCAGCTAAAAAATCGACTTAAAAAAGAAGGAAGTGAGTCGGTGACAAATTGTCACCAACTGAAATTATTAGCTGCAGATGGTAAGAAATATATGACCGACGTAGCTGATGTAGAAACTATTCTCCGCCTCGTTCAGTCAGTGCCTAGTAAAAAAGCAGAACCGATTAAGCTCTGGCTTGCAAGGGTTGGTTATGAACGAATGGAAGAAATGAACAATCCTGAAATAGCGCTCAATCGTTCGCGGGAATACTGGCAGAAAAAAGGCAGAAGCGAAAAATGGATCCAGCAAAGAATGCTTGGTCAGGAAACAAGAAATAAGCTTACGGATTACTGGAGCAAACACGGCGTTGAAAAGGAAGATGAATTCGCTATTCTAACAAATATTATTCATAAAGAATGGACTGAATTAACTGTAAAAGAACATAAGAATATAAAAGGTTTGAAATCTCAAAACCTGCGTGACCATATGAGCGAAGCTGAATTAATTTTTACAGCACTGGCAGAACTTTCTACAAGGCAAATTGCCGAGAGCGAAAAAGCAGATGGTTTAGAAGCAAACAAACCACCGGCTAAAAAAGGTGGAAAGATTGCCAAAGATGCACGTAAAGCCCTTGAACAAAAAACAGGTAAAAATGTTGTCACTGGCGAAAACTTTTTACAGCAGCCAAAAGAAAAGAAAAAACTAAAACGAAAATAAATCAGATAAGATTTATTTACGAAAACACATTAATCTTCCTTTCAGATAATATATTAAACTCTCTATCCTCAAACGGTTCGTTAAAGTTTATATTAACATAATCTTTAATCCACTTATCGCGCTCATCCAAAAGTTCGTAAACGGTTTCTCTGTATCCCTTAATAACATTTTCAACTAAATCGGCTAATAATTTTTGTCCAGTTTTTTAATTAATAAACTGGACATTTCTTTATACCCGACCGTCCTTTAGCGGATTTTTAGTATATTTAACCTGTGAAAATGAAAGAATATATAGCGAAAACTATAGGTCGGCTACCAAAAGGATATGTTTTCACCTATGCTGATTTTATAGATAAGGTAGAAAGTAAAGAGGCAATTATTAAAACCCTCAATCGTATGGTAGGTTCGGGTAAAATAGCTAAGCTTTCGAAGGGTAAATTCTATAAACCGGAAAAATCCGCCTTTGGCAAATTGCAGCCGGATCGTTACCAGATTGTAAAGGACCTGTTGGAGGAAGAGGGTAGAATTAGCGGTTATCTAACCGGATACAGTATTTATAACCGGTTGGGATTAACCACGCAAATAAGCAGCATAATTCAGATAGGTAAAAACACTATACGTCCGGGATTAAAAAGAGCAGGTTATAAAATTTCTTTTGTCCTTCAAAAAAATAATATAACAAAAGATAATATCCGTTTGCTTCAAATCCTTGATTCAATTCGTTACATAAAAATAATTCCCGATACTACTATTAGTGCTGCTTGTAAAAGATTAATAGAAATTATTAAAGATTTGTCTAAAGGGGATAAAGCCACTCTCGGACGGCTTGCATTAAAATATCCGCCTGCAGCAAGAGCATTGCTTGGTGCAGTATTGGAAGAAATTGGTAGTCGTTCTTTAACAGAACCACTTTTGAAATCCTTAAATCCCATTACAACATATAAATTACCAGGGGCAGATAAAGCACTTTCTTCAGCTGACAAATGGAATATTAAATGACATTACACGCTGCTGATATAAAAATTTTCAGTGATGCAATCAGGGCAGCTTCAGAACATTTGAAAATTAACCAGGTATTTGTAGAAAAGGATTACTGGATAACCCTTGTACTTAACAGGTTATCCAAGACTAAATATGTAAATGACACTGTATTCAAAGGCGGTACATCTCTATCTAAAGGATTTGAATTAATCAATCGTTTCTCAGAAGATGTTGATATTGCAATAATTAATGCGGCAGATAAATCCGGTAATGTAGTAAAGACTATTATCAGAACTGTCGAGAAAGAAATAACCAAAGAACTTACCGAAGTAAATCTTGAAGGAATAACCAGCAAAGGTTCGAAGTTTCGTAAGTCTGTCTTTGAATACCCAAGCATAGATCAAAAATATAAAAACAATCGGCTTATAGTTGAGATAAACTCATTTACAAATCCATTTCCTTATCAACAGCGCATAATAAAAAGTTTTATTTATGACTTTCTTAAAGAGACGAATAATGAAAAGTATATTAAAGAATATGCACTGCAGCCTTTTACTATCAATGTTTTAAAGAAAGAGCAAACCTTACTTGAAAAATTGGTCTCATTAGTAAGGTTTTCATTTGATAAAGATGTTGTGCGAAGTATCTCAACAAAAATCAGACACTTTTATGATTTGTATTATTTGATAAACGATTCTGAATGCAATGAATTTACAAAATCAATAGATTTCAAAAAGCGATTTTACGAAATATTAGAGCATGACAAAGAATTATTCGATGAACCTGATAACTGGCAATCAAAACAATTAATTGAATCACCACTGATAACTGATTTTACAAACATCTGGCAGCAGCTAAAAGAAACGTATAAAACAGAACTTTCAGCACTCGCATTAACCGAAATACCTGATGAAGGAAAAGTATCAGATAGTTTTCAAAAATTAATTAAGCTAATTAAATAGTCTGGGTTTACTTTAGTGTTTTTAACGATTCAATCAGATTGATTGTTTTAGAGGTAAAGATCAATCTTCCTTTCAGATAATATATCAAACTCTCTATCCTCAAACGGTTCGTTAAAGTTATTATTCACATAGTCTTTAATCCATTTATCTCGTTCATCAAATAAATTATTGATTGTATCTTTGTATGCATTTATAACATTGTAAACAAACTCAACAACTCTTTTCTCAACAAACAACTCCGGGTTCATTTGAAATCCATCTAAAAACTTTTTCAGTATATCTGCTTTTGCATATTTATCATCTGTAACCCAGCGGTTGACCGTTGCTAATTCAATCGGCTGCCCTTCCTCATTCATAGAAATTAAAACAAGATGAATCAGATCACCGTTTTCGTCTGATGGTTTGTTTATTGCTTGTTACCTGTTTGCTTTTCGTCCACCCCGTTCAAATCGTTGCTCAGGCGCTTTACCGGTAATTACAAGATCAGCCATTGTAAACATTCGCTCAGTCAGAGCTTTTACACCCTCATGCAGCAGCTCACTATTCTGAACATAATCAATATTATTCTCCATATCTTCTGCATTCCATCCTCTCGTATGAGCAACAAAAGGAAACTGTGGAAACTGGCAGCCAATCTCTGCAAAGAAACTCATCATATTTCCTGCAACACCCTGCACATTATCCTGCCCGCCTGTAATGACAAATCCTGCTATTTTATTTTTTAGTAAGTGTTTGCCTGCAATCGTTTCTTGATTCTGAATGCAGTTCATTCGCTCAACCATCTTAAAATAAAGACTGCTCGCAACACCCCATCTGATTGGTGTAGCAATTAGAAAAACATCACCCCAATGAACAAATGATTCATACACTTCATCAAGCTGATCGTTCGGGTCCATTTGAGTTATTGAGCAGGGCCAGGTGCAGGCGTGTGCAGATTTTGAATAATATCCTTCACAAGCTCTGAAGTTCAGATCATTAAGTTTTATTAATTTTGTTTCGCATCCTTTTTCTTTTGCATGATTCAATGCCATTTCAAGCAAAAAGTCTGATGTGCTGAAACGAGGATGTTCCTTGTTCATAACGGTAGTTGATATACCAACAAATCTGACATGACCTGGTTCGCGCTTTACCGGTCTTGCAAGAGGATTTGGTTCGTGAGGACTTTTACTTCTTTTGGTTTTAGAATTAAGATCAACCCACAAGTGCCCGTCTTCTATTTTCCATTTATACGAAGGAACTTTATCTGCTTCATATCCGGGTTCACCTTCACCGGTTTGAAAATGAAACTTCCAATAATGCCACGGACAAACAACATAATCAGAATCCAACATTCCTTCTCCAAGTGGTCCGCCGACATGGTTGCATACTCCGGAAATAACACCAAATTGATCACCCTTTCTGGTTACGGCAATTTTAGTATTGCTGATCTTAATCTCCTTAAGTGAACCATCGGAAAAAGAAGTTGCTTCACCAAGGTTTATCCAGTTTTGATTTATGCTATTTTCTTCCATAGAACCAATCCCTTATGTTTTTAATTTCAATCTTAATCTAAAGATAAATTGAGACTGATAAAATAAATTATCAAATGAACGAATGTGTTGAAAAATAGCAACTAAGCTGTTAAACTTTTGGGGGAGTTTATTTGTTTACATCTATGATATTAAACTATAAATCGTCGTGTGCTTGACAATTATTTACTTGATGTTTGGATAATTTTTTCTATAAAAAAAAGGAGAAATAGTGAAAAAAGCAATCGTAATCAGTCTCACTCTGATTTCATTAATTATAATCCTGGTATTCGTTACTGCATCAAAATTGGTATTAAAAACTGAAAATAATCACAGCAATAATAAAGCTTTGCCCAAATCTGTCTACACTTACTGGAAAAACAACAAAGCTGAGATAAGTTCTTACGACTTAAAGCAGGTAAGATACGGTGAGATAAGAGAAGGTAAAGCTGTTATGATATTTGTTACAGAGCCATTCCTTACTAATAGTCAGGTAAAGTATGACGGAATAAAAACAGATGAAACAAGAGCTGAGGTTTTAAAATTAAATTTTGAGAGATATTTTACTACGGGAATATATCCGTATTCTATGATGACATCTGTATTCACACCCTTTAATGCAAATCCTGATCATCCTTATAAAATTACAACCAGCAGCCAGGATTGGTGCGGGCATACTTTCCTGCAGCTTAATAATCGCGAAAATAATTTTGAGGTAAGTTCTTATTCATATTTTCAGCAATTTGGAGATCAGAATATTAAATTAGATAAAGCAATTCTTGAGGATGAAATCTGGAATAAGATTAAATTAGATTTAAACTCTTTACCAATTGGTGAGATCGAAATAATTCCCTCAACACAATATTTGAGATTCGCTCACTTAGAGCCTAAAGCTTTTAATGCGAAAGCTGAGCTTACAAGTCAGCTTGATGATGAAACAAATAGTGAGGTTTATGTTTTCAGAGTTGAATACTTAAATCTCGAAAGAACTTTTGAGATTTCTTTTGAAAAAGAATTACCCCATAAAATTCTGGGATGGAAAGAAACTTATTATCCTTTGATCTTTGACGGCGAAAAACGATTGATGACTACAGAAGCAAAGCTGAAGAAAACTATAAACATTGATTACTGGAATAAAAATTCTAACGCTGATTCAGGCTATCGGAAAGAACTTGGTCTTTAATATTCATTGCCCGTAAGAAGACCTTGATTAGAACACATCAAGGTCTTTTCTTATCAATAATAAAATTTTTAGTAACCCAACCTTCATTTTAATCCCGCATTACTTTAATTTTCTAACAGGGATTAATGATTAATTAACCCTGCTTTATTGCTAATAAATCTTCTTATGTGATTTTAGTAAGATATGAACCGATATTTTCAAACACTCTTTCTGTTAACCTTATTATTATTAATTGTGGTTCAAGCATTGCTGATATTCAGCGGCAGCGAAATAGAAACATATTCTGTGTTGTTCATTTTAGGCTCGGCGATTTATTTAATGCTGATTTATTTTGTCTTTAAAGTTGAGATAAGTAATAAACAGCTTCTCCTGATTCTAATCTCACTATTCCTCGTTAAAACAATTTTTGTAAATACAGATCCAATTGGCTCAGACGACTATTACAGATATATCTGGGACGGCAAAGTTCAGGCAAATGGAATTAATCCTTTTTTATATCAACCGAACTCTACTGCTCTTAACCATTTACATTCTGAAATTCTGCCTGCAAAAGTGAGTTATCCAAATATTAAAACAATTTACTTTCCTGTTTCTCAATGGATTTTTGTGATTGCTTACTGGTTAAGCGGAGAAAATGCAATCGGACTAAAAATAATTTACCTGCTGTTTGAACTTATAACTTTGATCGCTCTCTACTTTTTATTAAAGCATTTTAATGTTGATCTGAAGTATCTTTTAATATATGCCGCACTGCCGCTGATAACATTTCAATATTTTATTGATGCTCATATTGATATTGCCGGCACTGCATTGATGATTTCTTCAATAGCTTTTTATTTTTACAACAAAAAATTTTTCAGCTATATCCTTCTTGGATTATCTATTTCTGTTAAGCCGACCGGATTATTATTACTACCTTTTTATTTTCAGAATGAAGCTGTTATTAAAGAGAAACTAAAAAGTGTTATGACTCCAATAGTTGTATTTGTGATTACTTTTCTACCATACCTCTTCACCGCAACTCCACTTGAAACTTTAATAAATTATTCTGTTAACTGGACATTCAACGGAATGATTTATAATACTCTGAACCTATTTATCAGTGATAATTCAATGATCAGAATACTGTGCGGGGTTTTGTTTATTCTGGTAATTGGTTATTTGTACTTCAGTAAAATTGATTTGCTAAGAAAAATTTATCTCTCACTATTTCTGCTTATGCTTTTCTCACCAGTAGTTCATCCATGGTATTTGATATGGTTTGCTGTGCTTCTTCCAATGGTTCGGAGTTATTCGGGAATTTTTTTTGCAAGTGTTATCAGCATTACATTTATAACCGTTATAACATTTCAAACAAGCGGAATCTGGAAAGAATCCCCGATAATTTTGATGATCGAATATCTGCCATTGACTGCTGTCTTTTTGTATGAAATTTTTATAGCCCGAGTATTCCAAAGGAATGGTTATGCCAAAACTCGGGGCAATTAAACTGAAATAATAATTGAATTTTAAAAATTAAATAGCCCCCATCTTTAGGGTCTGTTGCATAACTCCGAAATTAAAATTTATAAATCCTCTACGAGGATTAATTCTGTCTTTGATTTCTTGCTTTACAATAATCTGACCTCTACGAGGTCAAAAACAATAAGGAACATCGTAGATGTTCAATTTTTGCAATCGAGGAATAAGTAAAGTAAAACAGATCCTCGTACCTGCCTGCCGGCAGGGAGGATCAATAAAAACATTTATACAACGGACCCTTTAGAACGGGGATAGAAGGAACAACAAAACTACCCTGCTTTAACCAAAAAGAATTATTGGACTAAAGTCCAATTGGTGTTTGGGAGGATTTTATTTGTTAACCCCGACTGAAAGTCGGGGCTATTGTAGAATTGGGTCTATTTTAGATTGAAAATCAATTACCTTGATCTTAAATTCGGGAATAATAATAATAATATAAGATTGTGAACTCAATCTTTAACCAAACTAACAAAGATCAAGTAGAGAATTTTTACAGAAGCTTTAACAGTCCCTTTTATCGTTCCCGTAACTTTTGATTCACCTATTCTTTTTCTGTAACTGACCGGTACTTCGGTTGTTTTCATTTTTTGTTTAGCAGCTTTGATTTGCATTTCAACTGTCCAGCCGAAATTTCTATCCTGCAGATTGAGCTGAAGAAGTGATGAATATTTGATTGCACGGAAAGGACCGAGATCAGTAAATCTGTAATTCCAAAATAGTTTAATCAGAAAAGCAGCAAGCCAGTTGCCAAAGATTGCCTGCGGAAGCATTGCTCCTTTTTCTCTTTTGCCAACCATTCGTGAACCGATAACAAGCTCATAATCATCTTTAATTATTGGCTCTACAACCAAAGCCATTTCTTCAGGGTAATCGCTGTAATCACCATCAAGAAAAACAACAATATCATAATCTTGCCTGTCGGCAGACAGGTTTTTATCTTTGATGTATTCAATAGCTTTTAAGCAAGCTGCACCATAACCTCGTTCGATTTCAGTTACAACAGTTGCACCGGATTCTTTTGCAACCTCAACAGTCTTATCAGTTGAACCATTATTTGCTACAATAATTTCATCTACAAAGTCAGGAATATCATTAATAACTTTTGGGAGAGATTCTTCTTCATTAAATGCGGGAATGATAACAACTATTTTTTTATCATCAATCATTCAGAAATTGCTCCGCCGCAACTGCTGCCTGCACCCGCAGTGCAACCAAAGCAATGAGAATCAAAAATTATATTTCTTCTTACAAGGGTTTCAAAATCAAAATCAAATACAGTCATCGGTTTATTTGTAAATACTTGTAAATCTAACATTTGATTAAAATCGCAATCGTATATTTTTCCATCCCACGAAACACTTAACAGTGAACGGCACATAACACCTTCAGCAGCAGCAGGATTAAATGAATTGATCAGCTTTTCCATATACTCTTCATAAGTGTCAGTTCGTTCAAGCCATTCTTTAAATCTGTGGATAGGCATATTTGTAATTGTGTAAAGCCTATTGAATTTTAATTTAAACTTTTCCCAAAGTTCTTTTTTAAAATCAGCTTCAAGAGAATGCTGCGAAGCAGGAAGAAATGCACCAACAGGATTATAAACTAAATCAAGTATTAAATTACTGTCTCCATTTCCATATCCAACTTCATTCAACATTCTTAATGAATCAATACTTTTTTGAAATACTCCTTTGCCTCTTTGCTTATCTGTAAAATATTCCTGGTAATAAGGTAGCGAAGAAATCACCTCAACATTATTTTCAGCATAAAATTGTGGAAGATACATTTTAGATTCTTTATTTGTTGGATCACCGTCAATCGTTACTGTAAGATTGTGCCGAACCATGATATGTTTACCGAGCTTCTTCGCCTCTAAAACAAAATAATCAAAGTGCGGATTTAGTTCCGGTGCGCCGCCGGTTATATCCAGATTTTTTATCTGCGGATGATCTGCAATTATTTCAAGACATTTATCAATTATTTCATTGCTCATCTGCTCAGTTCTTTTCGGTGATGAATCAACATGGCAATGCAAACAAGCCTGATTGCATTTAAGTGTAACATTCACCTGCAGAGTTTCAATAGTTAATGGCGGGATGTCAAGATCATTTTCGCCGAGCTTTCTCCTGAAATCATATTTATTTTCTGTAACAAGTCTAAGTGCATTTTCTCTCATTAGATTTCCTAATTAATCTTTTTGATTCTTTTTGTCAGATAAAACATTTTTTAAGCTCCGGCCTTTTCTAAATTATTAAGAAGCTGAACTCCGTGAACGAGTGTCATTCCCGCTGCCATTGACGCAGCAACATGGATTGCCTCCGTCATCTGATCAGGATTGGCTCCTGCTTCCAGTGATGCTGTAGTATATGCATCAATGCAGTAAGGACATTGCTTAAAGTGAGAAATTGCAAGTGCAATTAATGCTTTTTCTCTTTTTGTTAAAGCGCCCTCAGTGCCAACAGCGGCATTGTAATAATCAAAAAACTTTTTCATTAACTCAGGTTTAAATTTACCAACCTCGGCAAAACGTCCAAGGTCTTTAGATTCGTAGTAATTCATTGTTTTACTCCTTTATTTTATTTCGTTAAGATTCCAATCATAGTCGTTGAAACTGATATCCCATTTTGAAAGATTTTTATTTATATCTGCAGTAATTTTTTCAGGGACATATTTAGCAATAAACTTTAAAATGTTTTCATCGGAATTACCGAAGTCTTCACCAAACCAGTTGAATATTTCTGAGATGTATGCTTTTCTATTTTTCAAATCAAAGTGATTTCTGGTTTTATCATTTAAAAACTTTGCTGTTTGTTCCTGCAATTGAGCATCAATCCTATCAGCTTCAAATGCTTCGTTCCCCAACTCAGGACAGCTATTGGATGCACAAACAATAGCAAAATGAATTCGCGGCTCGTTCATCTTGCGTAATATTTTATGTTCAATATCATTCAAGGAATATTTTTTATTGTTTATAGTAATGAATTCCTTGTCCCAAACAGTTTTACCAATAATATGTGCTATTATCTTTCCACCTGTATGCAGCTCATTAATACTTTTTATCGGATAGTTATCTCTTATTATCTGAAGCGTGTATGCATTATATGAGTTTATCCAGAATGCGAGCTTCTGATTTTTGTTTAGCTTATCAGGATTTGTGTTTGTAAGCTGCTCTAAATATTTATCCAACTGTTTATCCTTAGTAAGTTTTTCATAATCAACTAATCCGTTAATAACATATTTCTTCAACACATCTGTCAAAAGCTGGTGTTCCTGAGCTGATAATTGTTTTGTAAGCATAAATAAGAGTAACATTACTGTTAATAAAACGACATTTCTTCTTTTCATTAGCACTCCTTAAATAGTTTCGTAAGCCAGTTTAATTTCTTTCTTAATATTATTTTCAGTGCTTTCATTCAGCCATCTGATAAGGTCCTCTTCTGTATCAATATCCTGCAGTTCGGGAAGAAGTTGACAGGAGAGTTTTAATTCCTTTATTTTGGCTAAAGTTTCTGAAAAAACTTTAGCTGTGCTGTATTCAATTCCCTCAAATAATTCGTAATACATTTTCTTCATACCGAGCAGATAAAATCCGCCGTCTTTTGATGGACCGATAACAACATCCGAACTATCAAGATATGCAAAAGCTTTGTTAATAATTTCTGTGGATAGATCAGGTATATCTGACCCGATAATAATTACTTTATCAGCACCTGTTGAAAAAACTTTTTCGAAAGCGTTCTTCATCCTGGCGCCGAGGTCGCTGCCTTCCTGAGCTGAAAAGAAGAACTTACTCCCGAGCCACTTTATCACATCATCTTTGTCTTTTTTGTTTGAATAAAATATAAAGCGGTTTAAATGCTGAATTTTTTTGATCTTCTTTATGATGTTTTCTGCGCAGGATTTGTAAAATCCGAGGGCAAATTTATCCGAGGTTGTTTTTGCAAGTCGTGTTTTAACTTCTCCTGCTTCGGGGTTACGAACAAAAACTATTATTGAATTGGTTTTCATTTGATCAAGCGTTCTGTTATACATTCTGCTTAGGGAATTTTCGCTTACATCTAAAATATATCCGGCAAATAAAAAAGTATTAAATAACTGCCGCCTGATAACGCCATCCTTAATAAATCTTCTTGCAGATGACGAAACATATGAATTAAGAATTACTACTTTTGATTTTTTTGATGCCCTTGTAAAAAATTCGGTATCTTCAAAAATATTTCGGTCAGAGAATCCTTTTAGCTCGTTAAAAAAAATTCTTCTCACAATAACAGCAGAGTCACCATAACGTGTAAACTGTGTATCATATTTTGAAAATGAAGAATATAAATCCAGCAGCTTATGATTAAAATCAAATCCAAGTAAAAACCTGCATATTTGATTTTTTCCAGATGAGAAAAGCTCATCCATAAGTTTAAAAGCATCATCAGGCAGAAAAGTATCTGCGTGAAGAAAAATAAGTATTTCACCGGTAGCAGCTGCAGCTCCTGCATTAAGCTGTATTCCTCTTCCGGCTTCTGAATTAACTATTTTAGAACCGTAAAGTTGTGCTAAACTTAATGTTTTATCAGTGCTTCCGCCGTCAGAAACGATAATTTCGAAATCCCCGTTAAAAGATTTTAATTTCTGTAAATTCTTTTCAAGGAAATATTCTTCGTTCAGTGTTGGAATTATGATTGAATACTTAAGACTCATTACTTACAATCCGCTTTGCCAGTCTTTATTATTCAAAACAGGCAACTCAATATTTTTATACAGTTCGTTGTTTGTATCGGCTTTAGGCAAAGATCCAAAGTATAAAACTTCTGTCGGACAATTAACCACACAAGCAGAGCAGCGAACACATTCCACATCATTCATTGGAATACCTTTGTTTGCGTAGTTCATAACATCAATTCCCATATGGCAAACCTTCGTGCAGATGTTGCAGGAAATACATTTCTTCTTATCAGAAAAAATTCTGTAACGAGAAAAGCGGTTTACGATATGCATCCATGCGGCAAGGGGGCAGCCAAATCTGCACCAGACTCTCCCGCTTAAAAAGAAGTAAACACCAACACCGAGAACTCCTGCAAAGATTATGTCAATTCCGACGTAATAAAATTTTTGAAAGAAGTCGGCGGTGTATGATACTGTTTCATTAATTACTGGAACATTAATATTATAAACAGTTGAGATGAGTTTTAGTCCTGTGATAATAAATGCAGCAAGCAATGCCCACTGCCCAAAGCTTTCCCATTTCTTTGCTTTAGGTCCGTGAGTGGCTAAAGTTCTGTATTCATCACCGAGTGTTTCTGCAAGTGCTCCGCAGGAGCAAATCCATCCGCAGTAAGCACCTTTTCCCCACCGATAAACAATGTATGGGATTATAATAAAAGTCTGGACCAGACTAAATATCAACCAGAATGTAGTAATGTTTGAGCCATACAAATTAAAAAAGAATAAAGGCCAGGCAAGAATAAAACCATACGAACGCCAGTAACTTTCATTTGGGAAAACCTGCGTGAAGATGAAACCATCTTTTGCACCCAGTGCACCAATACCGCCGAGAAAAGGAAAAATAATTTCAGGCAAAATGAAAAGAGGAAGTGCCTGGATAAGAATTAAAGTCCACGTTTGAAGTTTTATATATCGGGTTGGTTTCATTTTCATTCGTCTCAGTCCGAAGATCAAAATGGTAAGAGAATAAAATCCCGTATACCAGAATGAATGTGATTTACCGAGAAACTCTAACCCAAAATATCTGCTGCCAAAAAAGACTATCGCAAAAAATATTCCCAGCGAAATAAAATAAGCGTATTTAAATGTCTGCCAGTCAGGTTTAATCTGAGGGAAATATTCTTTAATGAATTTGTAAAGAAGGTAAACTCCCAGCAGGACAAACGCAATGAAAGAGAAGTATGCCACTGCCGCACTTAAATATTTGGTTACATTCCATATTCTCATAGTATCCGAGAACAAAGCAGAAAAAATCACTGAAGGCAGAGAAATAAATTTTACAAGGAACTCTGTTGAAAAAGAATTAGCAAAAACTTCACCCCACGAATTTACTTTTCCGAAAAAGTGAGTGAAGAATTCCTGGCTGCTCTTTCCAAAGTAAAGAACCGATGAAAAAAGTATGAGCAATAAAAACTGCAGCTTCGCATTTAATGACCATTCACCTTCCATATTAATATTAATTCGCTTGAAGAAATCTGTAGGAAGTTCTTTACCAATCATCGTAAAGACCATTGAGTTCTCAATCTCAATTTCTTTTTTGTCTTTATCCAGCAAAACAACTGAAACCTCTTTTACTTCTTTAACATTAGTTTCAAGAAGCAGCTTAATTTTACCCCGCTCAACTAACTCTTTGAGTTTCTGTTCGTTCTGCTGTTTAGGCCTTGCAAATGATGGTTTTCTGTAAGTCAGAGTAACAGATTTTGCACAATGAGAAACAGCGATTGCAGTTTCAAGTGCGGAGTCACCTCCCCCAACCACGAGAACATCTTCATCTTTTGCATCGTCCGGATCGATTAATCTGTTGTATACTTTTGGCAGATCTTCGCCGGGCACATTAAGCATTCTTGCATTGCCTGATTTACCAATTGCAAGAATAACTCTTAACGCTTTATAATTTCCTTCAGATGTAATAAGATTGAAATGCTTGCCTTCTTTCTCAATCTTTTCAACCATTACTCCTTCTTTAATTGGCAGGTCGATGTTTTTTATCTGATCATTCAGCTCATCGAGTAAAGATTCTTTAACGCCGTCATTTATTTTCAAATCAGCGTGCTGTTGATAATTATCAGGAGCGGCGATGATTGGCTTTCCTTTGGGAAAGTTTACAATTGTATTAAACTTTTTTGCAGATTCTAAAATTTTAAAGCTATAATCTTTTTTTGATGCTTCAATTCCCGCAGAAATACCTGCCGGTCCAGCACCGACGATAATTACATCATAAATACTTTTATCTGTCTTCGACTGTCTTAGTTTTTGAAACTCAGAATCATTGCTGAATTGCTCAATTATTTTCTTACCGCTTTCAGCAGCGAGTTTAAGAAGGGGAATTCCTGTTAAATCACCAATAATAAAAATTCTTTTTACGGAAGTTTCACCGTTTTCATTTATTTCGGGATATTTTTCAACTTCTCCAACAGGGTTATCTTTCTGCAGCCAGTTGAAATACTTGGAAACAGGGTTCATAGTAGTAAAAAACTTTCGAGTTTATCTTTATATAGTGTACAGTAATATGGTTATCTAATTATTAAAATAAAAAGGAAAAAATTACAGAATTGTCTGTTAGTTGACATTTTGCATTTGGATGTGGAAATAATTAAAGATATTTGAATTGAATCAGCATTCTACTTCTTCAACCTTAACATCATCACAGTAGAAATCAACCCAAACACAAGGCATCCAATCCAAAGATTAAAAGGGCCGTAAAGATCGAGCGCAGTTGCGCCCAGCCACGGACCAACCATAAAAGCAAAACTGAAAGCCATCTGGAAATAACCCATATACTCTCCACGCTGTTTTTCGGGAGCTATCCTAGCAACATATTCACCGGATGAAGGAAAGAAAATCATTTCACCGAAAGTCCAGACTACAATTAAAGCAACAATCGGGGGAATTGTATTTGTGAATGCCATCAAACCAAAACCAATTGCACTCAGAAATGCACCAAGTGCAAGAGATTTTTTGTCATCCCAGAAACGCATTGAATCATTTAGCGGTACTTCAATAAAAATTATCAGCACAGTATTAACAGCAGTCAGAATTCCAAATACCGCATTTGTAAATCCTAAATCGGAAACAATAAATAATGGCAACGCACCAATGTGCTGAAAAAAAACAATCTCAACAGGAATTAGGGCAAGTAGAAAATAAATTAATTTCCGATCTTTGAATACACTTACTTTTTGCCGAGGGACAACAGGCTCTGTTACTTCATTTTCTTTCTGGACTGTTTCGTGTTTTTCAAAGTGAGAGAAAGTTAGAAATACTCCTGCCGCAAGAGAGGAGAGAGCGTTGATATAAAATAAAAGATGAAAGTTAATTGTGCTTAGTATTCCACCAACTACAGGACCAATGCTCATACCAAGATTTATTGCGAGTCTGTGCAGAGCGAAAGCTGTTTTTCTTCTGTCTGAAGAAATTTCATCAGAAATAAAAGCCATACTTGCCGGGCGAAACGCCTCGCTTAATATTGCCCAGATAAAAGTAAGAACCAAAAACCAGGTAAAGTCGGTTACAAAGGAATATAGAAATAGAAAAGAACCTGTTGAGAACAAGGAAATTTTCATAATTCTCATCGTGCCAATTTTGTCACTAAGCCTTCCGGAAAAAGGAGCAGAGATGAAGGCCCCAACGCCATAAATAGCGAGGACAAGTCCTGCATCACTCTTCGAAACCTCAAGAACCTGGTTTGCATAAAGTGCGATGAATGGCAAAACCATTGTGCCTGCTCTGTTGATAAGAGTTGCCGCCGCAAGTATCCAGATATTTTTGGGGATGTTTTTTAATCCGCTGTACGGGTTTTTCAAGAAGCTCCACAGGGTGTTTTGTTACCGATACTATCCCTCCAAGGGATAGTATCGGTGGTTAAACGATACAATTTAATTCATATTTTCAATTGCCGTAACACAGATTAGTAATCTGTGCTACTTTTTTTGTCAGCACCATCGGTGGTTAAATAACATAAATTTAACATTAGCATAATCTTATGTTAATCTACTCAGAATAAATTTCTGATGGTAAAATACAACAAAAAGGAAAATTATCATGGACGAAACAGTAAGATTTTTTATCGGCATAGCTTTATTTCTGGCAGTAGTTGCTTACGAATGGCTGAAGGAAAGACCTAGCAGACGCACTTCCTGATATCAGTTGATTCAACATTTAACCTGCTACGTAATATAATCGACTGATTTATCTGCTAATATTTTTCTGCGCTTACATCAAGTATAGCTTCTCACAATTACCTATTTTTATTCCTGAAATATTATCTACTTTTATTTTAAGAATTTATGAGTGAATTCAATAATAAAGCATGGGTTGTCTCTGCTGATATGGGTTACGGTCATCAGCGGGCGGTTTATCCTCTCAGAGATATTGCTGAAGAAGGAATTATTACAGTAGGTTCATCTGAAGCAGTTTCCAAAGCTGAGCAGAAACTGTGGAAACGATTATTAAATGCATACGAATTTTTTTCAAGAGCTAAAGGTGTTCCCGTTGTTGGCCCACCATTTTTTTCAATGCTCGATTCTATGATGCGTATCCCTTCGTTCTACCCGATGCGAAACTTATCTAATACAACTTTCCAGGTAAATCTCCTTGAGTCATTAATTGAAAAAGGTCTTGGCAAAGGAATGCTTGAAAAGATTTCAACTCAGAACCTACCGATGATAACCTCATTCTACGCTTCTGCTATTGCGGCTGATAAAAAAGGATTTAATAAATTATACTGTATAATTTGTGATGCTGATATTAACCGTGTCTGGGTAGCTAAGGATCCCTGGGAAAGTAGAATAGAATACTTTGCTCCTTGTGGAAAAGCTGCTCAGAGACTTAAAGCTTATGGTGTTTCCGAAGAGAGAATTCATCTCACCGGATTTCCGTTGCCAGTTGAATTACTTGGAGATGAAAATCTTTCCGTACTGAAGAAAGACCTTGCACAAAGACTATTTTATCTCGATCCCAAAGGAAAATTCTGGGCTCGGCATGGAAGAAACGTTGAATATTTTTTAGGAAAAGAAAATTGTGTTTTCAGGAATGACAGAAAATTAACTATTACTTATGCAGTTGGTGGAGCCGGTGCACAAAAAGAAATCGGCCAGCAGATTGCACATAGCCTTAAAGCAAAACTTAAAAGTGGAGAGATAAGATTAATTCTGGTGGCGGGCATCAGGAAAGAAGTCAATGAATATTTTAAGACTGTGAAAAAAGAAATTGATCCCGATGGAGACAGCATTAAAATTATTTTTTCAGAATCACTCCACGAATACTTTGACCTTTTTAACCAGGCACTCCGTGATACTGATATACTCTGGACTAAACCAAGTGAACTTTCTTTTTACAGCGCATTGGGAATTCCTATAGTAATGAGTCCCATAATTGGTTCTCAGGAAAAATTTAACAGGAAGTGGCTGCGGGAAATCCAGGCGGCTATGAAACAGGAAAAACCTAATTACACAGACCAGTGGTTGTATGATCTGCTGAACAGGGGAACGCTTGCTGAATCGGCATGGGATGGATTTTTAAAAGCGAGAAAGCTCGGCACATTTAAGATCAAACAGGTGCTCGAAAAAGGTTATCTTGAAAAAATTACAGACCCGGTGATGAGGTAAAATCTGTGAGTGATAAGAAAAAATATTTATTTGTTTATTTGAAAACTGGCGGCGGTCATCTTGCACCTGCACGAGCTATCTTCAATTATATGAACAAGCATTTTGCAGATTCCGCCGAGCCAAGATTAATTTATGGCTTTGAAAAAACACCGCGCTGGGTTCAATACATCATCGAAGACGGCTACCGTATGCTTCAATATACAGGCAAATGGTTCTTTGAATTTCTTTATGCGGTGAATAAAATTCCGATTGTCGCACGAATAACCTGCCTGCTTATTGCACATTTTATGGAAAAGTATCTGGAAGAAACGATTCTCAAAGAAAAACCGGATAAGATTGTTATTTTCCACTTTTTTCTCATCATTCCGATTTTCAAAATTTTGAGAAAGAATAAACTCTCTGTACCTGTTATTACGGTTATCACAGATCCATTTACGCCTCATACAATGTGGTTCCTGTTAAAAAATCAGCACTTTATTGTTTTCAGTAAAGAGTTGGAATCCAAAGTTCTAAAAAAGAAGAGGGGATACGAAGTAAACAAATTCCCCTTTGTGATTGATGATAGATTTTCTAAAACACTTTCGAACGATGAAATTATTTCAGTTAAAAAGAAATATGGATATGATCCGGACAAAAAGATGCTGCTGATCCTCGGAGGCGGTGACGGGATACCCAAAGGTGAAAAAATTCTTATAGAATTACTTAAATCAAAACCTGATTATGAAATCGGAATTGTCTGCGGGAAAAATGAGATTCTGCAAAAAGGTGCCGAACGATTGAAGATTAAATATAACGCTGACAATCTGAAAATTTATGGTTACGTTGATTTTATTTATGAGTTGATAAATAATTCAGATGTGGTGCTTACAAAATGCGGCGCATCAACAATTATGGAAATACTAAATCTTAAGAAGGTACCGATAGTTAATGATTACATCTGGGAACAGGAACAGGGAAATGTTGACTATCTGATTGAAAAGAAGCTCGGTATTTATGAACCGAAAATCAAAAAGCTTCCGCAAGCAGTTAATAATCTTTTAGAAGATGAAAAACTATATTCTTCTTACAGGGAAAATATTCTGAAAGAAAAAATCGAAAACGGCGTTGCGAAAGTAGCCAGGCACATTATCGGCTAAAACAATTAGCCAGACTTACAATTCTAATCCAGTCAACCAATCTATTTGCTAAAATCCTTTACCGCTCTTTATAATTTTTGTTGAATAACTGACAACATCATTTTTTATAACGAGAATGTAAATGCCCGGAGCTAAGTCAGTGAAATTAATAGCCGCCAGGGTACCATTTCGAGTTATGTTTAGGTTGAGCTTCTCGCCAAGTATAGAATAAACAGAAAGTTCAGTCTGGTCTAAATCAATGTAGCTGCCGCTAACATTTAACATATTGCTAACAGGGTTTGGATATGCTTTCACTTCTACGAATGAGGAATTTTGCTCTTCTTCAACACTTACTATAGTTGTGTTTCTAAAATAATATGTGTCTCCGGTTCCTGAACCGACAAACAGATCTTCTTTACCATCATTGTCAATATCTGCAAACGACGGCGCAGAATTCGTTCCTACATCTTCCAGACCAAATGGATTTGTTTGAGGAGAATCAAAAGAAGGATTTGTTTTTGTTCCTATATTTCTAAAAAAAATAATATTACCGGCTTCGTTACCAATAAAAGCATCGTAATCACCATCTTTATCTATATCGCTAAATGAAGGTGAGGATCTTGAGCCAACATCACTTAATCCAAAAGGATTAGTTAATGGGTTAGCCCAGGAAGGATTAAATCTTGTTCCAACGTTTCTGAAAAATAAAATGTTTCCATCCTGCTGACCTGTAAATAAATCAAAATCACCATCGTCATCAATATCTATGAATACAGGTGCTACATTGCTGCCCAATCCGGAAATCCCTGCCGGGTTTTCTGAAATGTAATTAAAGTTTGGTGTGGTTGCGCTTGTGTTCCTGAAAAATAAAATTTTATTTAGACTTTCTCCCACATACAAATCAAAATCACCATCAGAATCTAAATCGGCAAACGCTGGTTTTGCATTATTTCCAACATCAAAAATTCCAAAGGAAATTGCATAGTACCATGCTGCAAAAGCTGGAAAGGATTGTGTCCCGGTATTTTTATAATATGCAGTTTGTCCAATCCCGAGTCCGCTAAAACAATCATAGTCGTTATCATTATCAATATCAACAAAAACGGGACTGTTGAAACTTCCTGCATTGTCCAGGTTAAACGGATTGGTCAGTGGACTATTAAAACTCTGTGAGAAAATTGCTGTTACACAGGTAAAAAAAAGTAAGAAAATCTTATTCATTATTGCACCATATTTATTCATTTTGCTTTGAGAAGAACTATTGAACCACCGTATAATTTGAAAAGAAATCAATTATTATACCTTATAAACATAAACAACAGATAATTAAATGTAAATGAATAAGTAAAATTTATCAGTAGAACCGATTTTTATGTAATAGTTTCCGCTTTTATGGTTTTGACCTATTAAAAATTTTAGTTGATATTTACACAGGTCTTAGAACAATTAAATCAACGGGAATATTTAAATGAAAATTTCAAACAACATATTGATGACTGCAGCAATCTTTTTTTTCTCAAGTATGCTAAACTTTGCTCAGACTTCTTTGTTTAATACAACTGCTAAGTTTGTAAAGTCTGAAGCTGCTGCGGATTCTTTTTACATTCTTGTTAGCGTGCCAGATGGTTACTATTCTAACGAGAAGAACTATCCGGTGCTTTATGTGCTCGATGGAGATATAGCTTTCGGAATGGCTGCGAGCATTGCAAGATATCTTCAGATAGGAGATAATATTCCGGAATTAATTGTTGTCGGAATAGGATATGGTGCAATTGATAAATCAGCAGGAGAAAAGCGAAGAAGAGATTACAGACCTGATAAATCCGGCGGTGCGGAAAAATTTTTGATGTTTATTAAAGACGAGTTGATTCCTTATATTGATTCAAACTTCAGAACAATCCCGGATAATAGAACAATTACCGGTTATTCAATCGGCGGACTTTTTGCTTTGTATGCCTTGTTCACTCAACCAGATATTTTTAATCGGTATATTGTTGGAAGTCCAAGTTTGTCGTGGGATAATTATTCGATATTTGGTTATGAAGAAAGTTCAGTTGATAAGCTGAAAGAAAAGAGTTTGAATGTATTCATCTCTGTTGGAAGTGAAGAATCAGATGAAAAATATTTTAACCAGATTGATAAAATGGTAACTCAATTTCAGGAAAGAGATTATCCCGGTGTAAAGCTCGAAGCAAAAGTTTTCGATGGTTCCACTCATCTAATGGGTCCGCCTGAATCTTTGACACACGGGTTGTTGTCAGTATTTGGGAAAGATTAAAACATTCAATCAACCGTTCCTGGACTAATCGTTTGAATACTGATTTACTGAGTGGATGAGTGGTTCATTAAGCGGACGATTATCTCATTACTACTTACTCAATACTAAATACTCTTCTCATTGCTTCTCACCCCAAACCTTTTCACCAGCAGTAATTCTCAGCTTAATGTAATTTTCCTTTGGAGGTAAAGGACAGGTCGCAAATTTAGTCATCACGCAGGGCGGATTGTATGCTTTATTAAAATCAACAATTACTTTTCCGGTTGAATCAGCTTCACTATCTGTATATAAAAATCTTCCGGCTCCATAAGTTTCTTCACCGCTTGTTCCATCTGCAAATATCAGCCACAGCCGGTCACCAGCATCAATTGCATCAATTCTGTAAGTCTGTTTTTCTCTAGTGATAACAACAGCTCCGGGAGAAAGTTCCTCATCAATTTGTCCGAGCACATTCGGCACATCAATTTTTTTTGGCGGATCGTATACTTCAAAATCAGCGGTAATTCTCCAATCCTCATTTACAGGGAATCGTTCTATTCCCATAAAGTTTTTTACGACTTCAGATTCAAGATCACGGAAACGTATTCCGTAAAGCTCATTCCGCACAATCAAATTCCATTTTATTGAGCTATACTGGAATACTGTCATCTCTTTTTTAGTATCCCCGATCATTACCATTTCTTTCACAGGCTCATCATTGAATAAAACTTCCACACCATCGTTAACTTTCATTATGACTGTGGAATCCTGAAAAACAAAAACCCCCATATGCTCAGGAACTTTGTCTGACTCAATCACAACATCATTATCCTTTGCTGATCCGAATTTATTTTCACCCGACTTAAGCCACGTTCTTCCGACAAGGTTGAGCCATCCGTCATCAGCTTTAAGTCTTTCTGCTCGCTTTTGATCCCATTGTTTAATTTCCTCAAAGTATTCAGGCGAGCCTTTTGTTTCAAGCGTTTCCGATTTGCAGGAATAAAGAAATATTATTGATATGAATGCAGCGAGCGAGAATATAATTTTTTTCATCGGTGAATTTCCAGATTTATTTTGATGGACAAAGCTAATTGATTGAGATAGGAAGTTCAAATGAAAAGCAGCGGTACCTCTGCGGCAAACAATACCGCAGAGGCATAAACAAATTACTTGAGATAAACCATTTTCCTGGTTTGAATGAAAGATCCGACATGTAGCTGGTAAAAATAAATTCCGCTTGGTAAGCCAGTTGCATTGAATTCAATTTCATAGCTGCCAGCGGGTTTTACTTCGTTAAGAAGTGTTGCGATTTCATTTCCAAGGATATCATAAATCTTTAACGTCACATGTAGAGACGCATCGCGATGCATCTCTACAGATGGAATTTGATATTGTATTTTTGTAGTTGGATTAAATGGATTGGGGTAATTTTGGTATAACTGAAAATCATCTGTAATTTTTGGTTGATCATCAACGGAAACCACAATTGGATAAAGTAATGCGGTTTTATTTTCACCAACTACTAAACCGGGACCCCATTCTCCAAATCCTCCGGCGATATGAACAGCTTGTAGATCATTTGTTGTAAGCTGAGCAGAATTCATTGTCCAATTTTCACCTGCGTTTGTCGTTTCTAAAATCAATCCACTATCTCCAACTGCAAAACCGAAAAAGCTAACGAGATGAACATCATTTAGATTTCTGATAACGGGATCGGGATTTTGTTTTTGTGTCCAGGTATATCCGCCATCAGATGTTTTGGCGATGTAACCGGAGTCACCGACAATCAAACCGTAGAATTCATTCCAGAAGTAGATTGAATTTAATTTAACATTTGAATTAAATTGTTTAGTAAATGTAATTCCATCATAGAGATAAACTGAAGAATCGCCAACGAGCCAGACTTTCTCATCAATATATGGTGAACTTATTCTAACAAAATTTGTTGAGTAGCCACTTTGTATCACCACCAGACTTGTATCTTCTATTAAAGCTATTGTTCCATTATTGCCACAAACATATCCTTTTGGATTATAAATGTCATATCCGAAATCGATGTCATTGATCTGTTCTCCTAACGATCCAAAATACTCCCAGCTTTCCCCTTCGTCGATGGTTTGATAAAGATTACTATCAGCACCACAAATAAATCCGAAAGAATAATACAAAAAATAAAGTGCAGCTACAGGTGACGGTGTTTGGATTGTTTCCCATGTTCCTGCCCAGTAATAATTTCTGTAAATCTCCGGTTCCGAATTCGAAGAGATATAACTTGTAAACCGGTCTACTACAATGACATCTGAAAGATTATTTAAACTATCACCGGGAATATAGTTGCTTATATTTTCCCAGGGAGGAGATTGAGAATATTGAAAACTATTTAGAGTAAAAAGAAGAAAAGTCAACAGCAAGAAAAAATATTTATTCATTTTTTGCTCTCTCTTTTAATGTTTACAGCACAAACAAAATCAAATTCCAATTTAAAGTCAAATTATTTTTTTAATGCGCAGTTGGTGATTGTTATTTATTAACCAATGACAACTCAGATATTTAGGGAGATCATTATGAATCCATCTATCTATTCACTTATTCCTTCAACTTCCGGAAACGGGTTATTCCACTGCCATCCGGTCTTTCCGGTTTGTCGATATCGCTCTAGTCTTCTGATTGAAAGTTCAGCAAACACCGGATCAATTTCCATCGCATAACAATTTCTGCCAAGCATTTCGGAAGCTACAAGTGTAACTCCGCTGTGACTAAAAAAATCTGCAACTAAATCATTCTTTTGACTGCTTGCTTCGATTATACGCGAAATTGCTTTTAATGGTTTCTGTGCATAAGCACCGGGAACATTTTCTTCCATTCTGTAAAACACCTGCTGTATATCAACCCAAACGTTACCGGGACGAATAAAACCTGATTTACTTCTTTCAAAATTGTCAGTCACTTTTCCGTTGACTTGTTTGTAGTAACCACCAAGAATTTTTGGTATGTCGGTGTAGATTACTTTGAAAGGTGGATTACCTTTTATGTAATAAAGCAGTTCTTGTCTTACTGACATCCAATTCTTTTGAGTGCCGTATCCTCGCTGGTTTCTCATTGTAATAAAACTTCTGGTCTTTAGTTCTTCAAACTCTCTCATCATAATCATAAACTCAGGCAGCGGCTGGAAACCATCATTCTGATCAGCTCCTAACCAAATATAAAGTCCAGCATTTTCATCGAGGACAAAAAGAACATTTGAAACCCACTTTCTTGAAAACTCAATGTATTCTTCAATGTTTATCTTTGAAAGATTCTGTGTGTTTGCATTTCCAACCACAACATTATACGGCGGGTCATTTATAACAAGCTGGGCTTTTTCATTTCCAAATATTTTTTTTGTATCTGCTGAACTTGTCGCATCAAGAACACCAACTTTATGTTTTCCTTTCAGGTCTTCCCAGATTTCGCCTTTCTTTAATCTGCATAAAAGAAGGATTTTTTTCCGAAGCTCTTCATCAATATCAAGGCGGGTTAGTTTTTCGGTGGTTTTACCTTTGGGCGGTTTCTTTATAGTATGAGATTTACTTCTTCGAAGAGGCATAGTCAAATTTGATTTTATTCACTATCAGAATCTAAATAACAATATGTGGTTCGACAACAAAATTTTACTTTTGAGACAGAATACTAGACTTTAAATACGACTGAAAGAAAGAATGAATAATCAGGAATATTTTACAATTTTAACCTTAATAACATTAAATATCCTTTAGTGTGTTAACCTTATTAACTTTTACATAAAAAACCAATAAGGTTTAAGAGTTGTTTGCTATCTATGTTACTAAGGTTTTTATTTTGATAAGGTTCGTTTTAACTAATGATTCAGGATATTGGAATTTTATTATATGAATTGATTTCCTTTATCAGAGTTAATTATAATCCGTATAGAAATTTAAAAAACTAATGTTGCATCAACAAAAGTATTGAATTATGGATGAGAAATGGTACATAGAAAAAATTAAAGGCGAGAATTTCATCTATCACTGCTTTACATTCGATCCCAAAATTCAGGAGCACACTTTTTTAGGAAATGAATTTATCGGGATGGATCAGGCAGAGGAAGTTGATGTCATTAATACATTTGAAAGAATTGTTGATGCAGGACCTGAAGGATTTATGCCTCAATTAGTTGAGGAGCTGCAAAATATTTTCGGGGAAGGAAATTATGTTTATGATGGCTATGAAATTGGTGAGGATGATTCCGGGATATTCGAGTTCAATCTTTACTTCCTCATCAAAGAATCCTTATATGACTCACTATTAAAAAAAGTTGAGCTATGGAGTGAGTTTAATGGATTTAGAGAACTCATTTCCTGGGATACCAAACCTCTCAGCGATGGGTAGATGCGAACATATTATGTAGAAGTTTTAAGATTAGAAACTATCACCATCAAGTAAGCTCCAATCGCAAACACCATCACCCACACAAAACCAAGTTCAACAGCGATAATTGTAGCAAGCACTGCACTCACAACAGAAAACACTCCGTTTATTCCCCACGCCCAGGGGATTTGAGATTCATTGGAGAATGAGAGCTTCTTTAATCCAAGCGGGAAAGGCATCCCCATAAAAAATGCCGGCGGCGCAATCCATATAAATGATAAAATAATTTTTGCAGTCAAGCTGAAACCGATTGTTGTTCTCAGCCACCCGGAAAGAAACAGAGCATATAAAATAAATGAAATTATGATGATGGAAACAATCAGAATAATTTTGTAGGGCTTTGGAGTTATCTTTTGAGAAACAAGACTTCCAAATCCTGATGACACAAGCATAAGACAAACAACAAGCGCTGCCGCATAAATAACATTTCCAAAATACAGAGTAAATCTTTGTATTAGAATTATTTCGATGAGCATATAACCAATTCCGAGTCCGCTGAAGTATAAAAGTGTTTTCAGCTTTTTGCCGCCTTTAAATCCAATCCTGAACAGCGGAACAATTATTAATATTACCGCCAGAATAGTTATTTGAATAAAGGTTAAATACATCAGCAGGTAACCAACCTCAAAAAACGGAACGGTCTGATTGCCGAATAAATCAGCGAGCAGAGGAATCGTACTCCACTGAAGAAACTGAGAGAAGTACGGCTGATTATCTGTTGCAGGTTTTATGTTGAAAGGATAATCATTGTAAAGCTTTTCACGTTCTTCTTTTGAGTGAAGGATTTTATCCAACATTGAATAGAGTGTAGTATCCTGCAGCTTGTTAAAACTTTCCCGCTCTGCATCAAAAATATCTGGGAGCAGTACAGGATCGAAATTCATTATGTAACAGAAATTTCTGATAGAATCAATTTCCGAAACTGTGAGCGGATCTTTCTTCACCAGAAATGTAATTGTGTTCCAGTTTTTTATTGCTACGATATACTCATCCGGATTATCAATTTTTCTTTTTTCAAAAACCTCAGCAAAAGTAGCAATGATTTTTATCGGGTTGCGGTACGGATAGTCAATGTAAGTAGAAACAGAAACAACACCATTTCGATTTAAAGCAGCCAGCATTTCATTAAATGATTCGACTGTAAGTAAATATTGTTCCTGCAAAGCATACATTCCCGAGCTTCCGCCGAATGCATCAATCATCGGCAAAGAAATGAGATCAAACTTTTGCTGTGTTGACAGAAGAAAAGTTCTTGGAGAAATATTTTGCGGACGCACGGATTTATCATTCAAAATAAAATCAACTTTGGAAGCAAGTTTTCCTTCAAGAAGATTTGCGAGCGCTTTGTTCTGCTCGACCGAAGTAATTCTTTCAGCATCATTAAGAATTGCAGTTCGTACCTGTCTTCCAGTGCCGGCTCCGAGAACAAGAACATTTTTTCTATCACTTTTTACATATCCTAAATTCTCAGTTGTAAATAGCAGGTAATGAAGAGAATCATTTTCATTTGATAAGAGCGGACCAATCCAATCGCCGTTGTTGAAAGCTGCATTCTCAACAGAAACCACTCCCGGATATTTGATGCTCAAGCCTGGTGCATAGCGCAAGTATGGTGTTGATACAATCTCAATCAAACCATAAGGACTGCTCTCTTTCAAAATTATTTTTGAGTCCGGAAGGTTAAGAGTTTTTGAAAGACTTTTATACTCTGAGAGCTGAAGCTTTGCAGGAGTTATATACATAAATACCAGGACGGCAACTGTAACCATAACAATAAAAGTAAAAACATTTCGCTGCTCTTTGGGTACTATAACAATGCTTGCAGCAAATGCAATTGCCGCAATTACAGCAGGAAGTTTCTGGGGAAAGAAAATCCACATTAAAAAAACTGCCGCCAGTCCACCCAACCCTGAGCCCAGCATATTTGCAAAATAGAGCACACCGATTTTATCAACGTATTTTATAAAGATAATTCCGATTGCGAGCGCACCGAGGAAGAATGGAATAAGAAAAAGAAAATAAGTTGTGATTAATTTCCAGATGTGAGAGTAATCAGCAAATAACAGGTATGAATCAAATCTTAATGCTTCAGCTTGTGCGATACTAACAGAAAGCGCCATCGCCAGTCCCGACAGTGTCATCAGACCTGGTAAAATTGTTTCTGCTCTTTCAACGAAGAATTTTTTAGCAAGAGAAAGAACAGTTCCCGCCGCACCAAATCCCAGCAGCGCAACAGAAATTACCATATAAGCAAAATGGTACCATTGAGTGATAGATAGTATCTGAATTAGTGAAAGCTGAAATGCAATTATTGCAGCTGAAAGAAGCGAAACAGAAAAATAAAGTTTGATGAGAGAGGTTTTTCCTGTAGTCAATCACCCCTCGTAAACGGAACGAATCTTACTGGAAGAAGAGAAGTTGTTGTAATTTCTTCGCCGTCCTTTTCAACAAGTATTAATGTTTGATTTAAAAAAGGAGAACCAACCGGGATAATCATCTTTCCGCCATCTTTTAATTGCTTTATCAAAGGTGGAGGAATATGTTCTGCTGCTGCTGTTACAACTATCGCATCGAATGGTGCGGCATCTTCCCAGCCATAGTAGCCGTCGGCATTTTTACAGAATACATTTTTATACCCAAGCTCATTCAAACTTTTGCTTGAAGATGAATAAAGCTCACTAATAATTTCAATTGTGTAAACTGAATCAACTATTTCTGCGAGCACTGCAGCCTGGTAACCCGAGCCTGTTCCAATTTCCAAAACTTTCTGACCCGGCTTTGGGTCAATTACTGCTGTCATATAAGCAACAATGTATGGCTGTGAAATTGTTTGTCCGTAACCAATTGGTAGCGGACTATCGTTGTAAGCTCTTTCAATATTGTTAGGTGGAACAAATTTGTGGCGGGGAACTTTCTTCATCGCATCAAGTGTTGGTTGGTTTGATATTCCCCGGCTTTCAATCTGATCCTCAACCATCTTTTCCCGCGACCCCATGTATTTGTCATCTTGCGGAATGCAGTTAAGAAATAGAAACAATGAACTAAAAATTATTATAGCCATTTTTTTATTTAACACCTTTTAAGCGAACCTATTTGGTTATTTTTCTATTTAAAATTAAGTAAAAAGCTTAGCAAGTTCCAGACCTTTTGTTAATATAAATCTACTTTGAGTAATTTAAAGAGGATTGTAAAGCATGATACGCAAGACTATTTTAATCTTAGGTCAGGACAGCGATTCAATTAATATTCAATTTTTCCAGATTCTTCTGCTGTGATATAAAGCAAGGATTTTCCAGGAAATGAGTTTTATGTTTATAATAAAGTTAGAGTGATATACCGGGGAAAATTTTCATACAATTTAAATCAGTATAAAATTTAAATTAGATCAACTAATTATTAATCAATAAAAAAGGAGTAACTATGTACGTAATAATGGGCGCATCCGGCAATACAGGAAAACCATTGGCAATGGCTTTACTTAAAGCAGGTAAAAAAGTTAGAATATTATCACGAAGCGAAGAAAAAGTAAAAGAGCTGAAAGCTGCAGGTGCTGAAGTGATGATTGGTGACAGTAATGATGCTGGTTTTTTAACCAAAGCCTTTGCAGGTGCAACAGCAGCTTATGTTATGATACCACCAAACTGGGCGGCTGTTGATTTTACAGATTACCAAAGAAAATATGCCGATGCGATTGCTGATGCTCTTATGAAAAGCACAGTTAAGTATGTTGTTTCTTTAAGCAGCGTCGGAACTCATCTTGAAGAACACTCGGGAGTTGTGTTTGGTCTGAAATATATGGAACAAAAACTTGATGCTATTGATGGGCTGAACACATTACATCTTCGACCAACTTATTTTATGGAAAATACTTTCGGACAAATCGGAGTAATTAAACAAATGGGAATTATGGGTTCACCGGTAAAAGCAGATTTAAGTTTGAGTATGATTGCTACAAAGGATATTGCTGACTTCGCATTTGTAAGAATGAATGCTCTAAACTTTAGCGGTAAAAATATTCAATATCTTTTGGGACAGCGCGATTTAACATACAAAGAAGTAGCGGCCATTCTCGGCAAAGGAATTGGTAAACCTGATCTTCAGTACAGTGAATTTCCACCGGAAGGTTTGAAACAAGTACTTATGCAGATGGGTGCAAGTGAAAGTTTTGCAGATAATATGAATAAGTTTATTGGTCATCTTAATAAAGGCAGAGTTCTTGAAGATGCAAAGCGTGATGTTGAAAACACAAGCCCGACAAGTATTGAAGAGTTTACACATACTTTCGCCTATGTTTTTAAAATGTAATTGATTTCTAAATGACGGCTAAATCGGGTATCATAGGAAAGACTTATTCTCTTTATTCAGGGAATTACGATACAGATGAATTTTATTCTGTGTTATCTGATTTAGCCGATTCTTTTCTTTCTTTTGCTGAATCAGAGGAACAGCTTCTATCCATAATTAGAAAAAACTCAAATAGAAAGCGGACACTAAGAACTGAAAAGAAAAAAGCATCCTCCGATTCATTGATAGCAAAGCTTCTGGTTGAAACAGAATCGAGACTTTCAAAATATTTTACCGATATTGATAATCATCTGAAAAATCTATCACTGGCTGAAAAATGTGATTCAACCTTAACAACTTCCCGCGAACAATATGTTCTTTATATGCTGGAAATTGAACTCGTTAATCGTTTGAACAGAGAAAAATTTAGTTCATCTGAATCGAAATATGCTTTTCTACCTCACTGTCTGCACGACCTTGATAAAGAATGTTTGTCTGCTTCCGATGGAACTGATTATGTTTGTAAGAGTTGTTCAAAAAATTGTTCCATCAACTCGGTAAGTAAGCTGATGAAGCTTCGGAATATTAAAGCATATATCTGGAGAGAGGCAGATCTGAAGAAAATTTTTAAGCTGGCAAGATCAAACGGACAAAGCATCGGAGTTTTTGGTGTTGCCTGTATCCCTGAACTTGTAAATGGATTAAGACTTTGTGCTAAGTATGATGTTCCCGCAATTGGTGTCCCATTAGATGCAAACAGATGCATCAGGTGGATGGGAGATTTCTATCCGAATTCTGTAAATGAAAAAAAGATTCAATCGTTGTTAAAATAAAATCTTAATCTTCGTGTTGAAATTAAAAAATAAAAATCTCAGAATATTGGTTGCAAGAATTGACCGCATCGGTGATGTGGTTCTTTCCACACCAATCCCGCGCGAAGTTAAAAAAGCTTATCCAAACAGTTTCGTTTCCATTCTCGTAAAAAAATACACAAAAGATATTTATCTCAATAATCCTAATGTGGATGAAATAATTTTATTCGATGGCGAAGATGATAATTATCCGAAGTCCTTCTGGCAATTGGTGAAAGAGATAAAAAGATTCAAATTCACACATGCTTTTATGCTGCTTCCAAACGAAAAACTAAACTGGATTTTGTTTTTCAGCGACATTCCCACCAGAATTGGAGTTGGGCATAAGCTCTATCAATTCTTAAGTTTTTCAAAATATGTTGATCGTAAAAAATATATTCCATTAAGACACGAAGCAGATTACTG
>DATIJX010000083.1:0-30044 GCA_035478175.1 Ignavibacteriaceae bacterium | reverse complement strand
AGGTTGGGATGAGAACAGCATTCAGATTCTTGAAGTTGCAAAAAGAATGGAAGATGCCGGTGCTGTTGCTTTAACTGTTCACTGCAGAACGAGAAAGGTCGGACACAGTGGAGATGCAGACTGGAGCTGGATTCCGAAAGTTAAAGAAGTTGTTAACATCCCTGTTTTCCTTAACGGAAATGTTCTCACCGCACACGATGTAAAAAAAGCCTTCGATGAAACCGGTGCTGATGGAATTATGATTGCAAGAGGAGCGATTGGTAACCCGTGGATATTCAAAGAAGCAAATGAACTTCTCTCAACCGGTACTATCACAACAGTTGTTGATGAAGAGATGAGAATAAAAACATGTCTCAAACATCTTAAGCTTGCGGTACAGGTAAAAGGTGAGAAAAGGGGAGTGTTAGAACACCGAAAGTTTTACGCTGGTTATCAGAGGGGAATGTACGGTGCCGCACGAATACGATCTGAACTTATGAAACTAACTGAATATAATCCAGTTGAAGATGCGTTGCTGAAGTATCTTGGATCGTTCAAACAAGTTGATCAAGAAGCCATTGTTTCTTGAAATTAATACAATAAATAATTGTCATTCCTGCGAAAGTGCTTAGACTTCGTCTCCGAGACGAGCAGGAATCTAATCTCATTCATATAAATGGATTCCCATTCTTGTGGGAATGACAAAATGAAAAAAAACGATATACTTGCTAGATTTATTTCCACACTCTTTGTCCCACCTTCATTTACCATTATCGTTTTCACAATTTTTGCTTTTACACTCGAAACAGAATCTACACAAAAAGTAATTACAATTCTGGTTGCATTTTTATTTGGATTTATTGCGCCAATTATTCTTTTCATTGTATTCAGAAAGCGAAATAAAATTGTTGACCTTGATGCATCAATAAAAGAAGAGAGAACAATTCCTTTCTTAATTTCGGTCGGATTCTATTTAGTTGGTCTGTTCTTACTTATAATTTTTAATGTCAACATTATTTCAATCGCCTTTTGGTTTTGTTATATTTCCAACACGTTAGTTACAATCTTAATTAACAAGCACTGGAAAATAAGCGCACACGCTATGGGCGCTGCAGGACCATTAGCTGCTGTAACTTATGCATTTGGACCGATTGCGCTGTTCTTCATTGTAATAGTATTTTTGGTTGGATGGTCAAGGATTCAATTAAAGGTTCACAATGCTGCGCAGGTAACAGCAGGAATTCTGCTAGCTTTTATTTCAACTTATTTGCAGATTTATTTAATTGTTCGCTTCTTTGAATAACTAATTTTGGTGAATTTATGATCAAATATGAAATCAAGAATGAAATAGGAATTTTAACACTCAATCGTCCCGATAAACGGAATGCGTTACATCCTGAATTAGTAAGACAAATGAAATCAAAGCTCACAGAAGCTGAGAAAGATGAATCAGTCAAAGTATTAATCATTACCGGGGAAGGAAAAGCATTCTGTGCAGGGGCAGATCTTGAATACCTGAATGAGATGAGAAATTATTCCGCACTACAAAATGAAAAAGATTCAAGAGAACTTGCAGAACTATTTGTTACCATTTACAATTTTCCGAAACCAGTTATCGCAGCCGTTAATGGAGCAGCCATTGCTGGTGGTTGTGGATTAGCCTCTGTCTGTGACATAATTGTTGCCGATGAATTGAATGCCAGGTTTGGCTATTCAGAGGTAAAATTAGGATTCATACCTGCCATAGTTTCTACATTTTTGATTAGAAGAGTAGGTGAGGGAGTGGCAAAGCAATTGCTGTTGACCGGTGACATTATTGAAGCCGAGCGAGCTTATGAGATTGGTTTCGTTAACTATATATATAACAACGCTTTAGAATTTGCATTGGATGTTGCGTCTAAACTTAAAAATAATTCTTCGCACAGTATGAAAATGACTAAGGACCTTACCAGGAAAGTTTCTGGCTTATCTGTTGATGATGCAGTTGAATATTGTATAGGATTAAATACTATTAGTCGAACAACTGATGACTTCAAAAAAGGATTAAACAATTTTCTCACAAAGAAGTAGGAAATATTATGCCTGCCGATCTTAAAAAATACATCCGGAGCATACGGGATTTCCCTATCAAAGGAATCATGTTCAAAGATATAACTACACTACTAAAAGACCCTGTAGCTGTGAATGAGACGTTGAAACAATTGCTGTCTTATGCAAAAAATAAAAATATTAATAAAGTAGTTGGTGTCGAATCACGCGGATTCATATTCGGAGCGATACTTGCCAATGAGTTGAAAGCAGGCTTCGTTCCTGTAAGAAAACCCGGAAAGCTTCCAGCGGAAAAAGAATCACAAACCTATCAGCTGGAATATGGACTCGATAAAATTGAAGTTCATAAAGATGCGATCAGTAAGGGAGATAAAGTATTAATTCACGATGATTTATTAGCTACCGGTGGAACTGCTGAAGCTGCCTGTAAGCTTGTGGAAAAGCTCGGTGGAAAAGTAGTTCAAATTTCCTTCATCATTGAACTGGCATTCTTGAATGGAAGGGAAAAACTTAGGAATTATAATGTTAATTCCTTAATTACTTACGAAGATGAAAATTAGCTGTAAGAAATAAGTTGAGAGAAGTTACATTCCTGAAAAAGAATGCTGAGAAGTGGAAAGAAGTCGAAGCATTTCTTTCTTCAAAAGAAAATGTTAATCCCGATAAATTAGCCGATCTTTTTATCCAGCTTACCGATGATCTTTCCTATTCAAGAACATTTTATCCTGGAAGCAAGACCACTGAATACCTTAACTCATTAACTGCAAAGGTTCATCAATCAATATATAAAAGTAAAAAGGAAAGGAAAGAAAGATTCATTCGCTTCTGGAAATACGAAGCGCCGCTGCTGTTCTATAAACATCGAATGAAGATTGTAATTTCATTCTCCATATTTTTTCTTTCAATGCTGATTGGTGCTGTTTCATCTGCGGGTGATTCTGGTTTTGTTCGACTCATTATGGGCGACGCCTATGTTAATATGACTCTTGAGAACATTGATAAAGGTGATCCGTTAGCTGTTTACAAGCAGATGAATGGAGTAGATATGTTCCTTGGAATCACATTTAATAATATCAGAGTTTCTTTTATTGCCTTTATGTTTGGTCTGCTGCTTTCGTTTGGAACTGCGTGGGTGCTTTTGTCTAACGGTATTATGCTCGGAGCTTTTCAGTACTTCTTTCACATTCACGATTTATTATTCGAATCCATTCTTGTTATCTGGATTCATGGCACACTTGAGATATCGGCTATTATCATTGCTGGCGCCGCCGGACTTGTTCTCGGCAACAGCATTTTATTTCCCGGAACGTATTCGCGGAGACAATCGTTTATGATCGGAGCAAAAGAAGGTTTGAAAATAATTGTAAGTCTTATTCCGATTTTTATTACTGCAGGATTTCTTGAGTCATTTGTTACACGGCATACAGGGATGCCCGTATTCTTAAGCCTGACTATTATTTTAGGTTCGCTCGCATTTGTAGTGTGGTACTTCATCATCTATCCAAACAAATTATTTAAATCCATTGAGGCTGAAAGTGAATCAGGCAAAAATTGAATTCAGAAAAGTCAGAGACTTTGGCGCTCTGCTTAATGTAACCTTCGACTACATACGAAAGAACTTCAAGCTTTTATTCAAATCGAATTTGTTTATTGCTTCACCTTTTATCTTGCTGGCTGGAGTGTTTATGGGGATTTACCAGTCATCGATGTTCAGTTTTGCTTATGATCAGGATTTCGAGTCGATTGGTATTCCTTTTCTATTGGCGATGGTTTTTATGATTATATCTTATGTGATAATCATTGTAGTAACATATTCTCATTTGATGCTTTACAAACAATCAGAAACAGGAGCCTTCGAATTAGACGACGTCTGGCAGATGGCAAAGAAAAACTTCTTTCTGATTTTTTTAACAGGAATAGGCTATTCATTCATTGTCGGATTCGGGTTTATTTTCCTGATAATTCCTGGTATTTATCTTTCAATCGCTCTTGCACTTATTTTTATTGTAAGACTAGAAGAAGAACTTGGATTTTTTGATGCAGTAAGCCGCTGTATAAAGTTGATTAAAGACAACTGGTGGTTTACTTTCGGGTTAATTTTAGTTGTTGGTATGATCCAGGGATTTCTGATGTATGCTCTTTACATACCAAATTATATTATGATGTTTGTTACTGCATTCACCGGGATTGATTCGGAAACGAGCGGTATTAATAGAATTCTTTACATTCTCACATCAATAATTTCCTCGCTTGGTGCAATGCTTTATACAATCAGCACCATTGCGATCGCTTTCCATTACTACAACCTGGTTGAACGTAAGGAAGCTCCGGGCTTATTAGCAGAAATTGATGAAATAAAATAGATGATATTTTCAATTCGATCATTCGTTTTAGCTTCAATAATAACTTTATTTATTGCACAGTTATGCTTTGGTCAGAGGGCTGCATCGGCTTTGGAGCCAGATTATAATTTTTATTTAGACTCAACCAGAAAAGTTTTACCTGCAACTGAAGAAGAATTAATTGTAGATATAAGAATTATACCAGATGAAATTTTTGATAAATATAAAAATGATCCAGCTTTCAATTATGAAGGCGGTCCAAGAGAAGCTGACGACTGGATTACCAGTATCAGAAACTGGATTCGTCAGCAGTTGATAATACTCAGTTCAACAAAAGCCTATTCTACTTTACTCGATATTCTCTATTACGGTTTGATGGTGATTGCAATTCTTTTGATCATCAGAGGGCTGATTAAAGCTGACAGGAGAGGGCTGTTATTTGGCAAAGTAAAGTCAAATGAAATAAACATCATCGATACGGAGGAAGACATCAGCAAAATTGATTTTGATGAGTTGATTGCTGATGCATTAGACAGTAAACAATATAAACTTGCAGTCAGGTATTTCTACTTAAAATCACTTAAGATGCTTTCCGAAAAAGGATTGATTGAGTTAAAAAATAATAAAACGAATTTTCAATACTTAAAAGAAATAAAAAGCAATCAGATTGCCGATGCATTCCAGGTTACAACTAACAGGTTTGAGTGGATTTGGTACGGAGATTTTCCTGTTGATGAAGATATCATAAAGAACTCCCAAACTGATTTCAATAAATTATTTGCATTGATAAGGTCATAGTGAAGAAAAAGAACATAAAATTTTTAGTGCCTCTTATTATTACTATGGTAATCCTCACAATCATTAAAATTGCCGAGCCTGAAGAAATTGATTGGATTAAAAGCTTTGCGCGAAAGGATAAAACTCCGTACGGCGGTTTAATAATTTATGATATTGCATCCGGCCTGTTTCCTGAGAGTGAATTATTTGTAAAAGAATTACCCATCTATAATATTCTGAAGAATGAATATTATTATTACACTAATTACATTTTCATAAACTCGTATTTTTCCCCTGACCGATTAGATACCGAATACCTTCTTGATTATGTGGCAGAAGGAAACAATGTTTTTATCTCTGCATTAGAAATTCGCGGAGCACTCGCTGACTCACTGAATTTTAAAACATCACTGGTGTTCTTATCTCAGGATTCAATGAACATTAATTTTACTTTACCGGATTTAATGACTGAGAAAGGATACACTTACTTTCTCTCTGATTTTGATAACTATTTCAGCAAGTATGATTCTACAATGGTACAGGTTTTAGGAAAAAATGAAAATGATCAGGTCAATTTCATTCGCATAAAATACGGTGATGGAAATTTCTTTCTGAATACAGTTCCGATGGCTTTCACAAATTACTATCTGCTCAAATCTGGTAATAACGAATATGTTTATAAGACTCTGTCTCATTTACCATATCAGGAAACTTTATGGGATGATTATTATAAAGTTGGCAATAAATTTAACGCATCAACATTGCAGTACATTCTTTCGCAGCAATCGCTCAAATGGGCTTATTACATTATACTTGTTTCAGTAGTACTTTTTATTGTGTTTTACGGAAGGAGAAAGCAGAGAATAATTCCTGTTATTCCTCCATTAACCAACGCAACGCTTGAGTTCGTGGGAACTGTTGGCAATCTCTATTATCAGCAAAAAGATTACAAGAATATCGCTGAGAAGAAAATATCATACTTTCTTGATTTTATCAGGAACAAATATTTCATCAAAACAAGTACGTTTGACAGCGAGACTATTCAAAAGATTGCAGAGAAGTCCTCTGTTCCCGAAGCAAAAGTAAAATCTTTATTCAGAGAAATTGAAAAAATTAGTTACAGCGATAAGATCACAGAAGAAGAATTAATTAACATAAACTATCAAATCGAAAAATTTTACGAAAGAACTAAATAATGGAAGAAACAAATTTCGCTCCGCGCACGGATTTAACTGAACTTAAAGAATCAATCGAAAAAGTAAGGGCAGAAGTAAAAAAGATAATTGTCGGGCAGGGAAGTATTATTGATATGATGATCGCGGCAGTTCTGGCTGATGGTCACGTATTGATTGAAGGTGTTCCCGGAATCGCTAAAACACTTCTCGCAAAAATTATCGCAAGAACAATCTCGGCAGATTTTTCAAGAATTCAGTTTACTCCTGATCTTATGCCATCGGATATTCTTGGAACTTCTATTTTTAATATGAAAAACTCGGAGTTTGAATTTAACCGAGGACCGATTTTTTCTAACATAATTTTAATTGATGAGATAAATCGTGCGCCTGCCAAAACTCAATCCGCATTATTTGAAGCGATGGAAGAGCGTCAGGTTACAGTTGATGGAGCGACTTATAAATTGGATAGTCCGTTCACAGTTTTTGCAACACAAAACCCGATCGAGCACGAAGGCACATACAAACTTCCTGAAGCACAGCTTGATCGTTTCCTGTTCAAAGTTGAAATGGATTATCCATTGCCTGAAGAGGAAATTAAAATCCTGCTTGATCTTCACAGTAGAAAAAACATCAATGATCTGAATTTAATTCAGCCAGTATTTACAAAAGAAACTCTTCGAAAACTAAGAGAAAAAGTGCGGGCAGCTCACCTTGATGAAAAAGTTGCAGGCTACATCACTCAAATAGTCAACAAAACCCGTAACAACAGTGACTTGTATCTTGGTGGATCACCGAGAGCATCAATTTCTATTATGATCGGAGCAAAAGCAATTGCTGCCATTAGCGGCAGAGACTTCGTCACTCCCGACGATGTAAAGATGGTTGTTTATCCAACTCTCAGACATCGCATTCTTCTAACTCCTGAAAAAGAAATGGAAGGCAAAACTCCCGACGACATTATCAAAACAATATTGGAAAGAGTTGAGGTTCCAAGGTAGTGAAAGTTCTCTCCCGAAGGGATGGATTCCCAAAGTCTTTCTATCTTTCTTCCAGATTATTTGTTGTAGCCGCAGGGCTTGTGGTACTTTTTGTCTTTTCGTATTTCATCCCATCACTTCTGGTAATCAGTAATCTGCTGTTTGCTGCTTTGTTAGTTTTACTTCTATCTGATTCGTTCATTCTTTTCTTAAATAAGAAGGGAATATTTTCATACAGGGCGGTACCAAACCGCTTATCAAACGGTGATGACAACGAAATAAAAATCTTTCTGGAAAATAAATACGCATTTAAAATCTCCTGTGAAATAATTGATGAAATACCTTTTGAATTTCAGATAAGAGATCTTTTATTCAGGTTAACGGTTGAAGCAGGCACAACAAAAGTTTTCTCATATAATCTCAGACCTGTAAAGAGAGGCGAATATAATTTTGGAAGCACGAATATATTTGTAAGCTCGCCAATCGGTTTTGTGAGAAGGCGATTCAGTTTTGAAGGGGCGAAGATTGTTCCCGTTTATCCTTCATACATTCAGATGAAAAAATATGAATTGATGGCAATCTCCGATAGATTAACTGAAGCAGGAGTTAAAAGAATCAGGCGTGTTGGGCACTCGATGGAATTTGACCACATAAAGGATTATGTACGGGGAGATGATTATCGGACAATCAACTGGAAAGCCACGGCAAGAAAAACGCGGTTGATGGTAAATCATTTTGATGATGAAAAATCCCAGCAGGTTTACAGCGTCATTGATATGGGTCGTGTAATGAAAATGCCTTTCGAAGGAATGAGTCTGCTGGATTATGCAATTAATTCTTCGCTGGTAATATCAAGCATAGCAATGCACAAGCAGGACAAAGCAGGCATTATTACTTTCTCGAACAAGGTCAGCAACGTTTTGCCGGCAGACAGACAAGCACGCCAGATGCAAAACATCCTTGAGCTTCTTTATAATCAGAAAACAGATTTCCTTGAATCGGATTTTGAAATCCTGACGAGCACAGTACTTCAGAAGATTAGTCACAGAAGCCTGATTCTGCTTTATACAAATTTTGAAAGCGTGAATGCCCTTCAGCGTCAGCTTGCTTATTTGAGAAGATTAGCGCAAGCGCATCTTGTTATAGTAATCTTCTTCATCAACACAGAACTGTTTGCAATCATTGACAAACCTTCAAACAACGTAGAAGAGATATATCGAAAAACGATAGCGGAAAAATTTTCTTTCGAAAAGCGGTTAATTATTAAGGAGCTTGCGAGGTACAGCATACAGTCAATACTTACAACTCCTCAGAATCTTTCAGTAAATACAATAAACAAATATCTTGAGCTAAAGGCACGGGGATTGATTTAATTATTGCTATGCAAACGATAGAAATTCAGACTGCACAAAACGTCAACATTGAATATCCGGTAGCCAGTATTGGTGATCGGGTAGTTGCTGCAATAATTGATCAGCTTATTATGATAGGTTACCTGATTGCAATATTTTTTCTTTACATCTGGCTTTTAAATTTAACAGAAGGCAGCGCTGTATATTTTCCTGTAGCTTATTTCATAATTTTCTTTCTGCCGCTTTTCTTTTATCATCTTTTATGTGAGACATTTTTGAACGGTCAGTCATTCGGAAAGAAGATAATGAAGATGAGAGTAGTAAAAACAGATGGAAGCCAGGCAGGGATCGGAAGTTATTTTTTGAGATGGATACTAGCTCCGATTGATATCTATTTTACTTACGGAGCAGTTGGTTTAATTACATTGTTAGTTAATGGAAAAGGACAACGACTTGGTGATCTTGCTGCTGGAACAACAGTTGTCAAGCTTAAAGCTGAAGCAAAACTTGAGGACACTATTTTACGAGCAACTCCAATTAACTACGAAGTTAAATTCCCGCAGGTAAGTGCTCTAAGCGATAAGGACATCGCAATTGTTAAAGCAGTTCTGGATATGAACTATAAAAGTCCTGATATTTTTTTATATGAGCAGATGCTTCAAAAAGCAAAAGGTGCTGTTGAAAAGAAAACAGGAATAACTACAACTTTACGACCGATTACTTTTCTGGATACTGTGCTAAAGGATTATAATTATTTGAATACGAATTAGCTATTCATGATTAAGGCATAGGAAATCCAAAAGCAAACTCAATTAGCTTTCCATTCCTGAATTTATAAATCCCATAGTACAAGTGTGATCTGAAAGAATTTAAAAATTCTATTGTAAAAGGTTCAGGTTTTTCATTAGGATTATCGAGCGGATTTTTTAATTCGTAATGAAATATATCTGAACCTTCCTCGTTTTCTATATTTATAGGCTTCCCTAATATTTTAATTACCTCACTTACATCGATTCCGATTTCAATATTTTTTCCAGATTTGAAGGACAATATATTTTCTAAAACAATAATTTTTGATCCTAGACTATCGATATTTAGTTTAGATTCATCTGTAATATTCATGTGAACTTTAAATTCACTCAAACTATACAGATAATCACCAGGACAAAATTCGCAAGTTAATAATTGCGTTTTTTGTCTATTAAAAAACTGAAATGTGAATGGTGGTTGATCCTGATTTGGAATTATGTTTTCTGCTCCTAGAATAAGCCTTGAACTGATCGTATCCCGCAATATTACATCGCTTATTGAAACATCAACACATTGAGGTAGAGTTAAATTATTATTTTGCGGAAATGATGTGACAGTAATAAAAAATATAACTAATAGTATTTTTTTCATAAAGACGAACTATTCAAATCTGTTTCCAATCTTTGCTGGCAATAACAACCACAAACTCACCCTTTATAATTTTCTCATTTAATTTTTCTTTTAACTCGGCAGGATAACCACGCCAGGATTCTTCAAATTTTTTCGTCAGTTCACGGCAGATAACAACATATCTTTCAGGAAAATATTGAACTAACTCATTAATCAACTTTTCAATTCTGTGAGAAGATTCATAAAGAACAATAGTCCTTTCTTCCTCACTTAGTTCACCAAGCTTTTTTTGTCTGCCTTTTTTTTGCGGAAGGAAGCCCTCAAATACAAAAGCATCTGTCGGCAGACCACTGATAGTTAATGCCGCTATCAAAGCAGTTGGACCAGGAACAGAGCTAACTTCAATTCCATTTTTTATTGCTTCTGAAACTAAACGTATTCCGGGATCAGAAATAGCAGGAGTACCTGAATCTGAAATGAGTGCATAGCTCTGTCCGTTTTGAAGTCGCTCGATGATGGTGGGAATCTTCTTTGTTTCACTTACAGCGTTAAAAGAAATGAGTTGTTTAATGATATTATATTGCTTCAGAAGTATAGAGGAAACACGTGTGTCCTCGCATAAAATAAAATCAACTTCATTGAGAGTTTCAATTGCCCGAAGAGTAATATCTTTTAGATTTCCAATTGGTGTGCTTACTATGTAAAGTTTGCCTGTCATTGTTTCATTAATCATTTATTAGCTTAATAGATATGCCAGATTTTCAAAATCTGGCATATCTAATCTAAACATTTTAGTAAAAGTTGTTCAAATATTATACTCAAGTTGACCGCTTTTATAGTAAGGGGTTAAAACCCCTGCAAAAATGAGATGATTTTATTATCCACGCCCTAAAGGGCGTGGCTATTAGCCCCGACCTTTCCACCTCGGCTCACCGAGTTGAGACGGGCAGGTCGGGGTAAAATAAAAAACAATAAAACAAGAAGAGCTTTAGTACTTTTCTAATGCAGGCGGTCAACTTGAATATTTTATATAAAACTAACTGCATTAAAAGAATAAACGAATTTTGAGCCAAACACTCATCAGCCTTCGGCTGAAAAACAGGAACGGCTCCAATTTAGGAGCCGCCTGTGCAAGTAGTTTATTTTAGATAATTATTTAATTGACAACATAATTCTAAGAACTTTCTCAATAACCTGCAAGCCCTCTTCAAGTTCATCATCTGTAATATTCAGCATCGGTCTGAACCTTATAGTCTTAACACCGCAACCAAGAATAAGCAGTTTTTCTTTTTCAGCAGTAATCCTGAATTGTTCTCTTAGTTCGGGTGTTGGAAAATCAAATGCACAAAGAAGTCCTAATCCTCTTGTGTTACTGATAAGATTGGGATATTGTGATTGGATTTCATAGAGTCGTTTTATTAAATACTTACCACGATTTGCAGAGTTCTCAACGAGTTTTTCTTCTTTCATTACATCCAGAATTTGCTTTGAGCGAACCATATCAACAAGATTTCCACCCCAGGTAGAATTTATTCTGCCTGAAATATTAAAACAGTTCTCTTCTATTTCATCAACTCTATCGGACACCATTATACCGCACTGTTGAGATTTTTTTCCAAATGCAATAATATCAGGCTGCAAATAATGTTCATAAGCCCAGAACTTTCCTGTTATTCCAAATCCTGATTGAACTTCATCAAACATCAGCATAATAACATTCTCAAGGGTAATCGTTCTTAATTCCTGCAGAAATTCTTTTCTGAAAAAATTATCTCCGCCCTCACATTGGATCGGCTCAATTATTAAAACAGCAATATCATCGGGATTATTTTTAATAGCAGATTTGATTTCCTCGATGGCTTGCTTTTCCAGTTTTATTACTTCATCAATATGCTGATCGAGAGGGAAAGTGATTTTGGGATTTATAATTCTTGGCCAATTGAATTTAGGGAAATAAAGAACTTTATTCTGATCCGTATTTGTCAAAGACATTGTGTAGCCGCTTCTTCCATGAAATGCTTCTCTGAAGTGTATTACCTGCTGTCCTTTTTCTTGCTTATAACCCTTTTTGAAATTCTTCCTTACTTTCCAATCGAAAGCAACCTTCAAACCATTCTCGACTGCAAGTGCACCGCCATCAATAAAGAATAAATGCTTCATATAATCTGGTTTTGCTATTCTGCTAAATGTATCAACAAACTTTGCCATGTGAGTTGTATAAATATCAGAGTTGGAAGGTCTGTTTACTGCTGCATAGCCCAAAATTTCTCTTGCCTCATCTGAGTTCAACTTTGGATGATTCATTCCAAGCGGGTTAGAAGCAAAGAATGTGAAGAAATCGATGTACTCGTCACCATTTCTCTCATCAACTATTTTATTTCTATAACTGTTTTTTAAATCAAGAATTAAATGAAAACCATCAGCAAGAATGTGCTTTCCAATAACTTCTCTTACTTTTTCAGCGGGGTTAATTGTTTCTGTATACATATAATCACCTAAAGACAAAAAATGAATAAATATTTATTACAAGAACTGTGCAACAGGCTGTTAAACCTGCTGGTAAGGGAAAGTGGAGAATTAAAACACGGATTCGTAGGCAGAAACAAAATAGCTTCTATGCCTGAGAGAGAATAAAGTAAGAATTATATGTAAATATGTCTTTTTCATAATATTTAATTACAGCGCAAAAATACAAAAGGCTGAGAGTAAATTCAATCAACAAAACAGATTAATAATGGGATTAATCGGCTTAATTAAAAATTAAATCAATAATTATTTAATCACCAATAACGGTTTTGAATTTAATATTTTACTTGTTACACTTACAGTAACAAATTAAAAAAATTATGTCAGCTTCAACAAAATTATCCACTTCAGTTAAAGCACTATGCTATCTTGAAGAGGTTCATCCAAAACCAGTTTCGAGCTCTGAGATAGCTGGATCTATCGGAATAAATTCTTCGAAACTTCGAAGAATTTTGTCACTACTTGTGAAGAACGGAATTGTTGAAAGTAATTCAGGGACAAAAGGAGGATTTAAGTTAAAAAAGTTACCTGCACAAATTCATCTGCAAGAAATTTACTGTGCGATCGAAGATAGGAAAGCATTTCATCTGGATGTTCGAAAGGATTCAATTAAAAAAAACAGCTTACCAGAGAAACTAAATTTTTACTTTCTGGATTTATTTGCAGAGGTTCAGGTTGATATAGAAGATAAAATGAAAAAGATAACATTACAATCAATCATAAATAAAATAAATAATAATTAATAAAAATAATTCGGAGTTAAAATGGAATTCTTAAAACAACTTGGAATCAGTAACACAAATTTTGGTTCATCTACAGGGCAAAAGTGGATGCAAACAAAAACAGAAGGTGAATTAAAAATTCATTCGCCTGTTAATGGAAAATTCATTGCATCTGTCTACCAGGGATCTGAAAAGGATTATGAAAAAATTATGATGAGTATGGAAGAAGCTTTTTTATTCTGGCGAATGGTACCAGCACCAAAGAGAGGAGAAATTGTCAGACAGATAGGAATGAAACTTCGAGAATATAAAGAACCTTTGGGTAAACTCGTTTCCTACGAAATGGGAAAATCACTTCAGGAAGGATTGGGCGAAGTTCAGGAGATGATAGACATTTGTGATTTTGCAGTGGGACAATCTCGTCAGCTTTATGGATTTACAATGCAGTCAGAAAGACCGATGCATAGAATGTATGATCAATATCATCCATTAGGAATTGTCTGCACAATTTCTGCGTTCAATTTTCCCGTGGCAGTTTATGCCTGGAATGCCATGCTTGCTGCTGTTTGCGGAGATGTTAATATCTGGAAGCCATCATCAAAAGTTCCGTTGAGTGCGATTGCAACTCAAAATATAATTGCAAAAGTTTTAAAAGAAAATAATCTGCCCGAGGGTATTTTTACCTTGATTATAGGTAAAGGTTCTACTGTCGGTGAAAGAATATTGTATGATAAAAGAGTAGCAATGGTTTCTGTAACAGCATCAACGAGAGTAGGGAAGCACGCAGCTGAAGTTGTTTCAGCTAGATTCGGAAAAACAATTCTGGAGCTTGGAGGGAATAATGCAATTATAATAACAAAAGACGCTGATCTAAAAATTGCTATTCCTGCAGTTGTTTTCGGTGCCGTTGGAACAGCGGGACAAAGATGTACTTCAACGAGAAGATTGATCATTCACGAATCAATTTATAACAAAGTAAAAGATACACTGCTAAAGGCTTACAAGAGTCTGCGAATTGGTAATCCTCTTGACCAGAAAAATCATATGGGGCCACTAATCGATAAGAATGCTGTTAATGATTTTACTAATGCACTTAAACGTGTTGAAAAAGAGGGGGGCAAAATCATATTTGGTGGAGATATACTTAGCGGTAAAGGTTATGAATCGGGCTGTTATGTATCCCCGGCAATTGTGGAAGCACAAAATCATTTTGAAATAGTCCAGGAAGAAACTTTTGCACCAATACTTTATATAATGAAATATAAGAAAGGTGTCGATGAAGCAATCGCTTTGCAGAACGGTGTTGTGCAGGGACTGTCCTCATCTATTTTCACAAATAATATATTGGAAGCGGAGAGATTTCTATCGTGTGCAGGATCCGACTGCGGTATTGCAAATGTGAACATAGGAACCTCAGGCGCTGAAATTGGCGGAGCTTTTGGTGGTGAAAAAGAAACCGGCGGCGGCAGAGAATCCGGTTCAGATTCCTGGAAAGCTTATATGCGAAGACAAACTAATACAATAAATTTCGGGTCACAGTTACCTTTGGCGCAAGGAATAAAATTCGATATCTGATCAATGCTTCTTTAAGTATTTTTGAAAGGAACGGGGAATATTTTTCCGTTCCTTTTTCTATGTAAAAATTCCCGTCAAAAATTACTCATGAAAAATTTATATCATATCGAGAAGAATTAAGGTAATTTTACCTAAACATCTCACCTCAACATGCAAATCTTTCTTCTTACTGTATCAATTCAATAAAAGTATTTCATTGCATAACTTCTAAAAATTCTGGCAAGCTTTTGGAACATTATCCGGGTAAAAAGTTAGTAACGGATTATGCGACAAATTATAACAGCCCTTGATGTAAAAAAGTTAACCTCGTGTGGTTCCGATTGGGAAACCAATCAGTATACCATTCTGAATAAGGTTAAGGAGTGGCTGCAAAACTTACATAAGAATAAATTATTTCCTTCAATTGAAGAATCAATTCAGTTAAACCTTGCCCTTGAGGATATCCTTAGAGATAATATTGAATCGAAATTATGGTTTGATAATGAGATAAGAAGCAGGAAATTAAATGAACGATTTATCGTTTACGAAAAAGCTCATCAGATTGGAAACCAGATTGATAAACTATTTAATTTTATTGATTGGGCCTTGCATCTAAACAAGCCGGTTCTTGAAGAGGGAAGAATAATAAAAAATTTTGTTGACGAAAATCTTTCTGTTAAGAGAATTTCAACTCTTGAAAGAAACTATAATGGTAAGGGATACTTTACTTTGCCAAATAATAAAAATCAGTTACTGAATATTTATCTCTATGAAATTTTGCTGGATTGGTCTGAGGAGAACCTATATCAGCGGATGTCATCAAATCTGGTTAGTTCTATCCCTTTCAATCTGATTGATAATTCGATTGAAGAAATGGTAATTGATTTTATAACTAACTCTCAGACTTTGTACGAACCCGTTGTCTACATATTTGAGACCGACCTTGATTTTCCGTACACTGAAACAATGTTCCCGATAGCAGAGGAAAAACTTCTGAAATCCTTGAGCTGTTAACGCAGTTTAGTCAAACCTCCCGATAAATTTATCATATCAGAAACTATCATAGCAGTTTCTGTTATAAAAATATCTTCATCTTCATCGAGTTTTTCAGGAACTTCACCTTTCTCAAGCAGCTTTAATCCTTTACGTTGGCGTCTTTCATTTTCTCGCTGAAATTCCTTCTCATCATCAGCTTCTTTTTTTAGATTTCTGATTTCTTTGTTTAAGGAAATATATCTCTGATCCCTTGATTGTTTATAAGTATTGATATCTTCATGAAGATATTGAAATTCAGGATGAGCATTTCTTCTTTTTTCGGATGAAGAAATCAATTCCGGAAGAAACTTATTAATATCATTAAATAATTTATAATCTGTTGCGTCTATTTGATCCCAAGGAAGCGCCGAAGTTTGGGAACTTTCTCCGAACTCCTCAGCATCAATGTATGAAGGATAGGTAATATCAGGAACAACGCCAAGATTTTGTGTGCTGCCTCCACTGATCCTATAATACTTTGCGATAGTAAGTTTCAGTTGTCCAAATTTATTAGTGGAACTTCTTGAAACTCTGTTTAAGTCAATAAGGTTTTGAACCGTTCCTTTTCCGTAAGTCTGTTCGCCAACTACAATCCCTCGTCCATAATCCTGAATTGCAGCCGCGAAAATTTCAGATGCTGATGCACTAAATCTGTTTACCATTACAGCCAACGGTCCGCTATAAACAAGTGAAGGATCTAAATCCTCACCAACTTCAACAAAACCTTCAGCATTTTTAACCTGTACAACCGGACCTAAATCGATAAATAATCCTGTTACATCAATTGCTTCAGAAAGAGCACCACCGCCGTTATTTCGTAAATCTATAACAACACCATCAACTTTTTCCTGCTTCAGCTCCTCGAGAAGTTTTCGAACATCAACCACCGTACTTTTGCCACTGTTGTCTGTGTTACTATTTCCTTCAAAATCTGTATAAAAATTTGGAATCGTTATGACGCCAATCTTATAAGCCAGTCCGTTGTTATTTATCTCAACAATTTTTTTCTTTGCTGCCTGATCTTCAAGTTTTACTTTTTCTCTTACAAGGCTAATCTCTTCAGGTTTTGCAGTTACACCATCTTTTGCTTTTAGTATTTGCAAGCGAACAGTTGTTTCTTTTGGCCCGCGAATCAATTTAACAACATCAGTGATTCTCCATCCGATAACGTCAACAAATTCTCCATCCTCTCCCTGGGCAACTGCAACAATTCTATCGTCGACGACTATTTCTTTTGATTTAAAGGCAGGTCCTCCGGGTATTACTTCTACTACTTTAGTGTAGCCATCTTCACTCATTAATCTGGCACCTATACCTTCAAGAGATAGGCTCATATCAATTTTAAAATTCTCTGAGGTTGCAGGAGATAAATAATTTGTATGAGGATCAATAGAGCTGGTATAAGAATCCATAGCTAATTGAAATACATCATCGCTGTTGTACTGATATAAAGCTCGGCTGAAATTATCATATCTCTTCTTAAGATTAGATTTGATCGCTTCTTCATCCCTGCCCGCTAAATATAAATTAAGTGCATCGTTCTTAATCCTTCCTTCCCATAGTTTATTCATTTCATCATGAGAAGCTACCCACACTGAATTATCACGGTTTACTTCAGCTGAATCATTTATTGTGAAGTCGAAACCTTTAGCAAGAATAGTATCAACATATTCCATTCGCTCTAACATTCTCTGCTCATAAAGATTGAAGATGTCAAAGAATGGCTGAATGTTCCCGTCCAGAATGTAATCATCAAATGAGTATCTCTCTTTTTCAAGAGTACTGATATCAGATTCATAGAAATACACTTTGCTGAAATCCAAGGTCTTTAAATATTTGTCAAACATTAATGAAGATAGAGAGTCATCAAGATTAAACTCCTTAAAATGATAACGTGACAGCATTGTTGTTACAAGCTGATTCTCAAGTGTAAAATGATTTTTCGGTTCAATTGTCCTTAGTGTATCGGAATAGAATTCTTCCTCATCAGAACCATTTTTAGAGTCTGCAAGGAAAAAATTTGCAGTCAGAATTGTCAATAAAATTATTGGTATGGCTTTCATGATATTTATCAGTTTTTTGTTCATAAATTATTTTAGCATTGGCTATCTGTTAATTACAACTGGGAAACTTAATTATCAATGCAAAATTGATGTGTAGATTTAATTGCAAGTGATAAATTTAGATTGAAATAGGATGCAAACTAATCTTCAGAATAAATGCTGCGCTGAAAGATGTAGTCGACATTCCTCAGAATTTTATCAGTATTAAAAATTTCTTCAAGCTCTTTTTGACTAATGTAACTCATCACTTCCTTTGATTTCAATAATTCATCTTTAAGAAATTTATCCTTATTTGCCCAGACATCCATCGCTGAGCTTTGAACGATTCGGTAAGCATCTTCTCTGGATACTCCTTTATCAATAAGCTTCAATAACACAGTCTGGGAAAAAACTAATCCCCGGGTGAGGTTCAGATTCTTCGTCATATTTTCAGGATAGATTAATAGGTTCTTTACCAATTTTATCATCAGGTCGAGAATGTAATTCAGAGCGATACAGCTATCGGGAATGATAATTCTTTCAACGGATGAATGAGAAATATCACGTTCATGCCAGAGAGCAACATTTTCAAGAGCAGCAACTGCATTGGCACGCAATACTCTCGCAAGTCCGGTAATCCTTTCACTGATGACAGGATTTCTCTTATGCGGCATTGCTGACGAACCCTTCTGACCTTTCGAAAAATATTCTTCAGCTTCAAGAACTTCAGTTCTTTGAAGATGTCTTATCTCAATAGAAATTTTCTCAAGTGTTGCACCGATCACGGCAAGAGTATTCATAAACTCGGCGTGTCTGTCTCTTTGAATTACCTGTGTGGAAACACTTGCTGGTTTTAGATCCATTTTCTTGCACACATACTCTTCAACTTTTGGAGAAAGATGTTCAAAAGTTCCGACTGCACCAGATATCTGCCCAACACTAATTGTTTCAATTGCACTCTGAAGCCGCTTAATATTCCTTTTTGTTTCTTCATACCAGAGAGCAAACTTGAGTCCCATAGTTGTTGGTTCTGCGTGTATGCCATGAGACCTGCCAATACAAACCGTATTTTTATGTTCGATGGCTCGAACTTTCAATGCTTCTTTTAGTTCAAGCATTTGTTTCATCACAATTGTTCCAGCCGATTTCATCTGGTAGGCGAGGGTGGTGTCTAAAATATCAGATGATGTCATTCCATAATGAATATGCCTTGAAGCAGGGCCAACATATTCGGCAACGTTGGTGAGAAAAGCTATAACATCGTGCTTTGTAGTTTCCTCAATTTCAAGAATTCTTTTTACGTCAAAGGCAGCTTTATCTTTTATTGTTTTTAAATCCTCAGCAGGAACTTCTCCCATTTCCTTTCTAGCTTCGCAGGCAAGAATCTCTATTTGCAGCCAGGTAGAAAATTTAAAATCGTCTTCCCAGATTTTTCCCATTTCGGGTAATGTGTAACGGCTAATCATCCTTTCACCAGCTTCATTTGTTTGGTTAATTCTTTTTCATCTCTTATAATTTTTATTGTAACTGTTTGTCCGGTTCTAAATTCGTGGAAGACACTGAACATTGTATTTTCATTATTAATCTTGAAGCCTTCTACGTCAACAATAATATCGCCTACTTCGATGCCGCCCCGCTCAGCAGGAGTGTTAGGATAAATTTTTGTAACGATTACTCCTTTAGCACTTTTCAAATGATAATATTTTGCAATTCCTTCATCAATGGTTTGAATTCTCATACCGATTTCAAAATTTCTGTCAATGTTGCCTTTCTCTTTTAATTCCTCAACAATTCTTCCGACTTTATTTATTGGAATAGCAAAGCCAAGACCGATATTTCCGGTATTACCTCCTGAAGTAAAGATAAGTGTGTTCATCCCGATAACTTCTCCTTCACTATTGACCAAAGGTCCACCACTGTTTCCTCCGTTGATTGAAGCATCCGTCTGAATCATATTTAAATAATACCGGTTATTGATTGCGTCAAGATTCATTCCGGTAGCACTGACTACACCAACAGTCACTGTTGGCTTGTCATTCAATTCAAAAAGACCAAATGGATTTCCGAGTGCAATAACCCACTCACCAATTATTATATCATCCGAATTACCGAGAGAAACATATGGCAAATCTTCGCCGTCAATTTTAAGAAGACAAATGTCACTTGCGTTGTCACTTCCAATTACTTTGGCGTCAAAAGAACGACCATCAGTTAGAGTAACTGTAATTTTTGTGGCATTGCCCGCAACGTGATCATTTGTTACAATGTAACCATCTGAAGAGATTAAATATCCGGAACCTAATCCTTTTACTTCGCGATTGTATGTTCCTCGGTTACCAAAAAATCTTTGAAAGAATGGATCATCAAAAAATGAGAATAACGGATCTTTATACTCTCTTATTTCAATAACATTAATTCCCACGATTGATGGACTAACATTTTTAACTGTTTCAGTTATGATATTCCTGCGTGAGTTGGTAATCTCATCATTATTTTTATCTTTTTGATTTTGGAACTGAGCAAAGACAACATTTTTATTATTGTCTGAGATTCCTGCAACATTGATAAGATTTAACTTACCGCTAATGTATATCGCAGCTATTAGTACTGCGATAATAAAACCAATCGTAATTAATTTTTTTTGTCTAATCATTTTTTAATCTTCCAATTATTTTTTAGTTCAGCGATTAATTCTTTTAATGGTTCTATGTGCTTAATGAATATAATAATTAAAACGGCACTGCTAACCAGTAATAATAAACCTGAATTTACTGGCTGCGGAAATGCATACTCCACGGCAATATCAGAAGTTCCAAAAACCACGAATAAAGAAAGAACGGTTGAGCTAATATTAGCTAAAATGATATTCTTTCGCATTACATAAACTATTGCCCAGAGAACAGCCCATACTCCTAACAGGAAAGGAAATAAAAAAGCTGCTCCGCCTGCTGCTGTTGAAAGGCCTCGTCCTCCTTTAAAATTTAGCCACGGATTATAGCAATGACTAAAGACAGCGAATAATAATGACATTGCCGGGTAAATGAATTCATCAGGAAAGATGAACTTTGGAATTAGAACACTAGCAATACCTTTTAAGAAATCAAGCAGAAAAACTGAGATGCCAATCAGCTTTGAGTTAGTAACCTCAAAAGAATTCATTGCACCAACATTACCTGAGCCTTCTTTAGTTATATCAGTTCCTTTTGTCTTTTTAAGTAAGATATAAGCTGAAGGGAATGAACCCAGCAAATAACCAATTGTTGAACTAATCAAATATTCCATAAAAATTCAATGATTTACTGAATAAATTTAACGAATTTCAGGAAGAATTTTTAGAAGATAAATAAATATGATATATGAGGAAGCTGTCAGATTCTTCTGAAGTTCTGCCATTTGCAGAATTTCTTTGGGAGAACTTGGAATAAAGTTTTGATTGATGAGTTTAATTATCAAGAAAAACTTTGAGAGGCGGCGGTCAGATTCGAACTGACGAATAAAGGTTTTGCAGACCTTCGCCTTGGACCGCTTGGCAACGCCGCCTAAAAAATAATCCGGCAGCAGCCGGATTTGAGCGGGAAACGGGACTCGAACCCGCGACTTCAACCTTGGCAAGGTTGCGCTCTACCAACTGAGCTATTCCCGCATAAAATTATTACAACTAAGAACTTTATTTCGGGCAACAAATATAATATTGGTATTCCTTCTAATCAAATTCAAATTAGTACAAAAAAGAGTCCGACTCGCGCCGGACTCTAATATCGCAAAGGTCAAATGAAATTACTTGAGTAACATCATCTTCTTTGTTTGAACTGAATTAGCTGACTGCAATTTATAGAGGTATACACCGGTTGATAAGTTTGAAGCATCGAATGTTACTTCATAGAAACCAGCCTGTGAGAATCCTTCTGCTAAAACTGCAACTTCTTCACCAACAATGTTGAATACAGAAAGTCTGATATTACCAGATTCAGGCACGCTGTATTTAATGCTTGTTGATGGGTTGAATGGGTTCGGATAGTTCTGAGCTAAATCAAATGTTAACGGACCATTTACATCAACTTCAACTTCATCTGAATATTCATAAGTTCCATTGAAGTCAACTTGTTTTAGTCTGTAGTAATTGATTCCGTTTTCAGCAGTTCTATCAGTGTAGATATAACTTCTTGGCTCCGTGGTTGTTCCATAACCTTCAACAAAACCAATGGTTCTGAATTCAGAAGTTTCTGTTCTTCTTTCAATTTCAAAACCCTGGTTGTTTACTTCGGTTGCGGTTTCCCAATTAAGAACTACATCACCGAGATTATTGACATTTGCTATGAATGAAGTTAATTCAACTGGAACTACCCAAGGTTCATCTGCAAACCAGTAATCGTCATAGTAACATTCATCGGCAGTTGTCTGAAGAGGACCATAGAAGTCATTTGCTGCAATGCGTTTTTGAAGTGTATTGTTCCTTGACCATGACCAGGTTGTACCAACCTGACTTCCATTGAACCAGAATTGAGCTTGATCTAGATCAAGATCAATAATAACTTCGGCATACTGCCATGTAGCTGGAGTCCATGCGAAGTTTACTGTAGCGCCATTTAGTAATCTTCCACCGCCACCAACATCAAAATAAACTTCCATTCCCCAGTCACCTGTTGCACTTGCGGGGAATGTATTCAGTGTATTGAAATATCCGCCTTTCGTTGCCGGCATATATACCCAGAAACTGATCCACCATTTACCTGTGGTTTTATCACCGAGTGGTTTTACGAAATCCATAACTGAAAGGATAACAAATGATTTTGCACCACTGTGAGCATAGTTTGTAGAAATGAGAGCATCTTCAGGACTGCAAGGTAGCTGGCTCCATGTTGTCCAGTTTGTTGGATCCTGACAAGCAACTTGCTGACCAGCAATAAAACCTTCGAAATTTTCGAAGAATATATTGCCGCCGCCACCAGTTGAACCCATAAGAATAAATGGAGCGCCATTTGGTGAGGTTCCATTTAATGCAGGACTAAATACTCCAGCCAGACCTTGCAATGCATCACCAGTAATTGCAACTCCAAGTGAGCTTACCGGAGGACACCAAGGACCGGAGGCACTAGTTCCGCCTGTCATCCACTGAATCCAGTAAGTACCTTCAGTAAGAGTGGTTCCAATTGTCGATGTTTGTACCATTACAGGTCTTTGAGTATTCATTGGATCTGTGTCAGTTGTTCTGTATATATTACTCCAAATTGTGGAAGCCATACGGTTTGTAGTTAGATCACCCCAAATAACTGTGCCGCCTGACAATGGGCTGCCATTCCAAATTTGTATTCTAACATCATTTATTGTAGATGTAGTTGTAGAACCTGTTTGATAGGCGTATGTAATCACCTCATCTATCTGCCATGTTTCACCGGCAGGAATTGTAAATTGATCAGCCATTGTATTATTATTCAATACCTGATGTCCCCAACCAAATAGTGTATGCCCTAATGAGGCTTCGATAAAGCTTCTATCTGCTCCACCCGAACCACCACCCGGGTCATTTACTATTCCACCGTTATCGAATAAAACAGCACCCGGTGCTTCCCAGATTGGTGAACCACCATGTCCTGCTATAATAGCTGGCTCTGAAGACTTAGGTGCTAAATCTTGTGCAGCATCCTGCGCAAAAGCTAGTCCAGAAACCAGTACGAACAAGAAAAGTACGCTAAAGAATTGTTTCATTTAGAAACCTCCTTTATTTAATTGATGAATGAAGTTAATTAAGAAAAGAAAACTATTTAGAGTTTTTGAACTGGAGTGAGAAAAAATCAATTTTAGATTTTTTGATTTCATTTTTGCTAACAAACCCTCTTTAAAGATGAATGAAATTCAACTAAAACAGCTAGCCATAATAGGAAGATATGAATTTTCATAAAATTCTTACCCTATATTAAGAAAATTATTGAAAAAATCAACTATTCATAAAAAAAAATTAATAAGAGTAGTTATTTTATTTTTTACTTTTTGATACATTAAATATTGTTTTATTGAATACTGGTCAAAAATATTAAGATATGTATAAACAACAAAGATATGAACTGGTTGAGAGTTTACGCCTGAAGGGAATTTCAGATGAATCCGTCCTTCAAGCCATAAGCAAAGTTGAGAGAGAAAAATTTGTTTCTGCCATAATGAAACCAAACGCTTATAAAGATATTGCATTGCCTATCGGTTACGGTCAAACAATTTCGCAGCCATTCACTATTGCAATAATGACTGAAGCATTGCAGGTGAAGAAAGGTGATAAAGTTCTTGAGATAGGAACTGGTTCAGGATATCAGGCAGCTCTGCTTTATCAAATGGGTGCAAAAGTTTATAGCATCGAGAGACACATTGATGTTTACAATGAAGTGTTAAAAAGATTTGAGAAACTTGGGATTAGAGTTCATTGTAAATGCGGCGATGGAACTTTAGGCTGGGATCAATATGCACCTTTCAATAAAATAATTGTTACTGCCGGCTCACCATCAATTCCTGAATCTTTAAAGAAACAGCTTGCAATTAATGGAAAAATGGTTATCCCTGTTGGGAATATGAGTTCTCAGACATTGAAGGTTCTTACAAAAACAGCACCTGATGAATTTGAAATTGAAGACATTCCACAGTTTGCTTTTGTTCCTCTTATCGGCAGAGAAGGTTGGAAAGAGTAATTTTTAAATGTAAGATGGTTGAGGGAAGATGGAAGATGTTGAGCGAACCTGCCTGTCCGGTAGGCAGGGCGAAAGCCGCCTCTGTCGGAGAAGATGGTTGATGGGTGAGGGAATATGGATGATTTAAGATGGGAGTCGGAGAGCGGAGGTGGTAGATTGGGAGTTGGTAGTTTGGATCAAAAAAGGATAATTGTGATTGTTGGTCCAACCTGTTCTGGCAAAACAAATCTTAGTTTAAAATTATCTCAATTAATTGCTACCGAAATAATTTCTGCCGACAGCAGACAGATTTACAAATATCTTAACATCGGAACAGCTAAGCCTTCCGAACATCAACTTGAAATTGTTCCTCATCATTTAATTGACATTCTTGATCCATCAGAAAATTATGATGTGAGTTTATTTGAGAAAGATGCTGAGCAAATTATTGAAGGAATATTTAAGAAAGATAAAATACCCATCGTTGTTGGTGGAAGCGGACTTTATATCAAAGCACTGATTGATGGAATTTTTGATTCTTCCGAGAATGATGAAGAATATAGAAAAGAACTTCTTCAAAAAAGAAAAGAGTTTGGCAATGAATTTCTTTATGAAGAATTAAAAAAAGTTGATCCTGTGAGTGCTGAGAAAATGCTTCCGCAAAATTGGAAAAGAGTAATACGTGCACTCGAAATATTTCGTACAACAGGCGAACCAATCTGGAAGCATCATCAAAAGCAATCATCATCAAAAGAAAAGAATTATACATTCAAACAGTTTGGATTGAACTGGGAAAGAGCACTTCTTTATGAAAATATTAATAGAAGGGTTGATTGGATGATTGAATACGGATTGATTGATGAAGTAAAAAATATACTCGAGATGGGTTATGATAAAAATCTGAACTCACTGAACACAGTCGGCTACAAAGAAATAATTCAACATCTTAAAGGAGAAATCTCTCTCGAAAGAGCTATCGAACTTATAAAACGCAACACACGTCATTATGCGAAGCGACAAAATACCTGGTTCAGGAAAGATGAAAGGATTCATTGGTTTGATGTTAAGGTACTCGCTGATCTCAATTGCATCGCAGAGGAAATACTGCGGGGAATAAAGGTATAGAGGTATAAGGGTATAAAGTGAAATGCGTTCGGAATTTTTGAGCATCTTAATCAGTATTTTGTTAAAACAGAGCAATGAATTGAAAGAAATATGGTTTTTAGTTGGTTGGTTTTTAGTTTTGGTTCATCTGTTGCAAGTCGTGGTTTAGTAGTTTAGACCGAATAACTAAAACAAGTAACTGAAAAACTAAGACTATCAACTGAAAACTAATAACTGAAAATCTTCTCCATTTTGCGCTGATTAAACACCTTTATACTCCTATGCCTTATAACCATATACCTCCTAACCAATTCTTTGCTGAAAGTACATATTTCAATATATTCGCATAGTAACTTATCTAACTAAAAATACCAATCATTCCACAAAAATAGATGGAGGAAATATGGTCGGAATAGTAGGATACGGTTCGTACCTTCCGAGATACCGCATCAAAGTAGAAAGCATCGCCAAAGAATGGGGAGCTGATCCTGAAGCATTAAAACGTGGACTTCAATTGTATGAAAAAACTGTGCCTGGTCTTGATGAAGACACAATTACAATTTCTGTTGAAGCCGCAAGAAATGCGTTGAAGAGAGCAGGAATAAATCCGCAGGAAATTGGTGCAGTTTATATTGGCTCAGAGTCTCATCCATATGCAGTAAAACCTTCAGCAACAGTTTTAATTGATGCACTGGGAATTGGACCACACGTTCATGTTGCAAGCTACGAGTTTGCCTGCAAAGCAGGAACAGAGGCAATGTATGTTGCTTACAGTCTCGTTAAAGCAGGTGAAATGAAATATGCGATGGGAATTGGTGCTGATACTTCCCAAGGTGCACCGGGTGATGCACTTGAATATTCCGCTTCCGCAGGTGGCGCAGCTTTTATTATGGGAGCTGAGAATGTTGTTGCCGAGATATTATTCACAAATTCTTATACTTCCGACACTCCTGATTTTTGGCGAAGAGAACATGAATTCTATCCAAGGCACGCAGCAAGGTTTACAGGTGAACCGGCATACTTCAAACATCTCGTAAGTGCCGGCAAAGCACTTCTGGAAAAATCTAAAATGAAACCATCTGATTTTAAGTATTCAGTCTTTCATATGCCTAACGGAAAATTTCCTCAGATGGCGGCAAAGCAATTAGGATTTACCAAAGTGCAAATGGAAGTTGGTTGGATAGTTCCGTGGATGGGTAACACTTATTCAGGTTCATCACCAACAGGATTAGCAGCAATACTTGATGTTGCTAAACCCGGTGATTTGATTTTTATGGTTTCATTTGGTTCTGGTGCAGGAAGTGATGGATTCATTTACAGAGTAACTGATAAAATAAAAGATGTGCAGGATAAAGCACCTAAGTTGAGAGATCAACTTGATAAAGATAAAATCTATCTCGATTACGGGCAGTATGCCAAGTATCGTGGTAAAATAATTTTGAACGGGTAGGAATTAAAGAGGAGTAACTCATCCTAATCTCGATAGAGTCCGTCAGACTCTATCTGAGTCTGATGACCTTCTCTTCAAAGAGAAGGACTTCTTGGAGGGATGACTTTTAATTTTATATCCTGACAGAAATACAAATTAAAAAGTTTTTGATCAAAAATAATTCTCTCTCTTTTTAAGAGAGAGATACAGAGAGAGTTCACTCATGATTGAACATACTACTCTCTGGATCTAAAATAGAAAGGAATTACTTTTATGAGAGACGTAGCAGTAATTGGAATAGGGATGACGCAGTTTGGTGAACTGTGGGGTAAATCCATCAAAGATATTTTTGTTGAAGCGGCATCGAAGGCAATTAAAAATGCCGGAGTTGATCACATTGATTCAATGTATGTTGGATCAATGAGCAGCGGATTATTTGTTGGCCAGGAACATCTCGGTGCAATACTTGCAGATTATCTTGGACAAACACCAATCCCGGCAACAAGAGTGGAATCAGCATGTGCATCCGGTGGTGCAGCTTTTCGTGCTGCTTATTTTGAAGTTGCATCTGGTGCAAGTGACATTGTTCTTGCAGGCGGAGTCGAAAAGATGACCGATGGTGCCGATGTTACAGATGCGCTCGCAACAGCGGCAGACCAGGAATATGAAGTTTACCAGGGAGTAACTTTCCCCGGTTTGTATGCAATGATTGCAAATGCACACATGAATCAGTATGGAACTACTAGAGAGCAGCTTGCAGCAATTGCAGTGAAGAATCACAGAAACGGAGCTAACAATCCGAATGCACAATTCAGAAACCCTGTAACTTTAGAACAAGTGATGAACTCAACTATGGTTGCTGATCCATTAAGATTGTTGGATTGCTCACCAGTGAGTGATGGCGGTGCAGCAGTAATTCTTTGCTCTATGGATATTGCAAAGAAGTTCACAGATACAATCATCAAAGTTAAAGGAACAGCTCAGGCTTCTGATACAATTGCATTACATTCACGAAAAAGTTTAACGACATTAAACTCAGTTGTAACTGCAGCGCAAAAAGCATTCAAGATGGCAGGAGTAACTCCAAAAGATATCAACTTTGCTGAAGTTCACGATTGCTTCACAATTGCTGAGGCAGTTGTTTATGAAGATTTGGGATTCTGTGAAAAAGGCTGCGGTGGTCCTGCTGCTGAAGAAGGACGAACTGCAATTGATGGTAAGACTCCTTTAAACACAAGCGGCGGTTTGAAATCAAAAGGTCATCCTGTTGGTGCAACAGGCATTGCACAAATAATTGAATTATACGAACAGCTTACCGGACAAGCAGGAAAGCGTCAGGTTAAAAATGCACATATTGGTTTAGCACAAAATATGGGCGGTTCCGGTGCAAGCTGTGTAATTAATATTCTGGAGGCAAAATGATTAGTCCAAGATATCACAGAGAAATTCCACAGCGTTATCGTTTGGAAGCTGGTAAATGTAAAGGATGTGGAAATGTAAGTTTCCCCCCCAGATTAGTTTGTCCCGCGTGTGGCAAAAATGAGTTTGAGGTAGTAAGATTAAAGGATGAAGGCAAGCTTCTTACTTATACCATAATAAGAGTTGCATCAGATAAGTTTTTCGGAACAACTCCTTTTGCAGTTGGCATTGTTGAGTTGAATGATGGAGTTAAATTAACTACACAAATTGCTGATGTAAACTTTGATGAGTTAAAGATAGGAAAGAAAGTAAAATTGGTTTTCAGAAAAATTCAGGATGAAGGAAAATCGGGTTTGCACTGTTATGGGTATAAGGCGGTGTTGGTTTAAACTCAGATCATAGATTAAATGTACTAACCTAAATAGCTTTTATTTTTAAATTATGGATTTCAAGAATATGACAAAGTCTCAGCGTGCAGTTGCAATCATTCTGACTAGCATTTGCTTACTCGCAATAGTAGCACGACACTTATGGCCATGTATTCTAATTGATGAACGAACAATATTCCTTCTTGCACTTGGTTCGTTGCCTTGGCTTTCCCTGTTCTTCAAGAAATTCAAGATTCCCGGTTTATTGGAAGGTGAAACGCACGACCGTACTCAAAGTACGACAGAGAAACCGATTCCACCAGCGGTTAATGTTCAGATATCACAGCAAACGCATCTTTTTTCAGCCCACGCGATGAAAATATTAGCGACATTATGGCGTTATCAGCGGCAACATTTCAAAGATGATTTTTCCAAACGATGGACATTCGCCGTCTTTCCCAATGCAGTCGTCTATCCATCTTACCTTACTGGGATAGCAGAATTACTTAACGCAGGTTTAGTTGCAGTCCTCACAGATAATTATCAGGTTTTATTGACGAATGAAGGGATAAGTTATATTCAACAACATGATGAGGTACAGAATTATAAGGAAGTCTATACATTCTGAGCAAAGAAATTATAATTAAAGAAATGATTATTTAAAAGTCAAATCATACTTCAGATACATTATTTCCAAAATTTTTCCTTATCGTATTTCTTAATAAATTACTCACCGAATTTTAGTTTCACATTATTCTGGATTCAACTTGAAAGACAAAATAAGAGTAGCTTCCTTTACCCTGAACTTGGTTCAGGGACTCAAGAGATATCAATAAATAAAATATAGCAGACAATTAAAGATGCTGAAATGAATTCAGCATTTAATAGGAGAATATGAAGAGCAAAATAAGAATAGCATCAGGCCAAGGATTTTGGGGAGACTTAATTGATGCCCCATATCACCAGGTGACTAAAGGAGATATAGACTATCTCGTTATGGATTACCTTGCAGAAGTTACTATGTCCATCTTGCAGAAGCAGAAAAACAGGAATCCAAATCTTGGTTATGCAACCGACCTGATTGATCTGATGAAAAAAATTCTTCCCATCACTTCAAAAAAAGGAATTAAAATAATCACAAACGGTGGCGGAGTTAATCCG
>DATIJX010000082.1:0-19853 GCA_035478175.1 Ignavibacteriaceae bacterium | reverse complement strand
GGAATGAACGATATCCTGAACGGCTACGTGATGCCAGCGATTTACTTTTAATAATTGAATCTTATCTTGAAGCAGGAAACCAAGAAAGATTGTACGAGGAAGAAGAAGATTTAGTGGATACAAATTTTGATTTTACCATAGCTGGTGCAAGGCTGCTCGGAAGAGATATTGCAAAATCATTCAATGAAAAAACTTTGATATTTGTCCTAGACATCCTTGAAAAAGAAACTGGTGAAAAACTAAAATACCGATTAGTAGAAGATATGCTAAAAACCAAAATAATGAAGGAGGGTTCAGATTTTGAATTCTTTCTTAAAATTTTGGATTCTCTTAAATCAGGAATTCAAGAACGTTATAAAAAGTAACTTCTTATTGACAGAATTAATGAATCAAGGACTGAATAGTTGTTGAGCGATAAGATAATATAAATTGTCTTAGAATAAATTTAGAATAACTTTTAAAAAAGCTTTGAATTAAACTTAAATTTGTACGATTTTTATGATCGTAGATTCTCCCTGACTCTCCGCAAAGTTAAAATAAAGCCCTGAAAACAAAGTATTTATTAGTTTTCAAGGCTTTTTCTCATTTTTGGTATCCAATAAATACAATAGATCCCACTAATAAAATAAATCCTAGGCGCTTTTTAGAACAACTTTATTATGAGTCGCGATTTTGGACTAAAATCAAAAGATTTTTTATACCACCGAGTATCAAGAGTTCTCCGCAAGCCTAATAATTCAGTTTAATTATTTGTTCAGAAGTTGACTCTGAGTTCACTTCTAGCTAAATTATTAAACCAATAAAATGAATTAGTTTAATTATTATGTCAAAAGTTAACATAGGGTAAACATTTAGTGGAAAAAATAAACCAGCTTATGAGGGAATGGCAGAAAGGAACTGTAAAGCTATCTTCAACCTTACAGAAAATGGGTTATGAGAGAGAGCTATTAAAGAAATATGTCATGAGCGGATGGCTTGAATCTATAGGATATGGGGCATTCAAAATATCCGGAGATGACATTACGTGGCAGGGAGCCATAAATGCACTTCAGAATCAGAAAAATTCAAAGATACATTCCGGTGGCAAAACGGCATTAATATTAAAAGGCTATTCACATTATCTTGGGGTATCACTAAACCGGGTTGATTTATTTGGTAATACACCTGAGACATTGCCTAAATGGTTTAAGGATAATGATTGGGAAGTCCAAGTAAATTATATACAAACTAAAATCTTTGATTATAGCAATGTGGACTACTATACTACCATCTTATATAAGGAATTTGAACTGCTAATCTCATCACCAGAATTAGCAGCAATGGAAATGCTATATCTTGTTCCTAAAGTGCAGTCATTTGATGAGGCAGCAAAGATAATGGAGGGATTGACTACATTAAGGCCAGAGCTTATTCAACGATTACTCGAACAATGTAATTCAGTGAAGGTAAAAAGACTATTTCTCTTTATAGCAGAAAAGCATGATCATACTTGGATGAAGGAGCTTAACCTGGAAAGGATAAATCTCGGTAGCGGTAAGCGGTCCATAGTAGTGGACGGAGTACTTAATAAGAAATATCAAATAACTATACCAAGGGAATATGCCGGATAATATCTACCAGAAGCAAGCTGAATTACTTCTACGCATACTACCATCTGTAATGCGGGAAGATGTATTTGCTCTAAAAGGTGGTACGGCTATTAACTTCTTCTGGCGGGATTACCCTCGGCTATCAGTTGATATTGATTTAACATACCTGCCAATTAAAGAGCGGGATATATCGCTGCTTGATATCAATGACAGGTTTGCAAGTATAGAAGCCAGGATAAAAAGAATATTTCCTTCAGCAAGTATGAATCAAAAGCTTGAAGGTGATACGCGGGCTATAGTCGGTCTTATAGTTAGGGATAAAGAAGTTACGGTGAAAGTTGAGGCAAACTTTAATCTCAGAGGAGCTGTCTACTCTCCAGTAAAAAAGAAGCTCAGTGATAGGGCTGAAAAGGAATTTGGGTTATCTGTAATTGTTAATACATTATCATTTGAAGATCTGTATGGTGGGAAGATAGTTGCAGCATTAGACCGACAGCATCCAAGAGATTTTTTTGATATAAAGCTGCTTCTTGAGAATGAAGGACTCACTGACGGAGTTCGTAAAGCTTTTATTGTTTATCTAATTAGTCATAATAGATCACTAATGGAAGTACTGAATCCAGGCTTACAGGATATTAAGTCTATTTTTGAAAGTGACTTTGTCCGGATGACCGCAGAGAGTGTGAAGCTGGATGATCTTTTAGATGCAAGAGCCAAGCTGATCAAGAAGATCAAGGAATCGCTGACTGAGAATGAGAAAAAGTTTTTGCTTTCATGGAAAAGCAGAAATCCTGAATGGAAGTTGCTTGGGATTGAAGGTATAGAGAATATGCCTGGTGTCAGGAGAAGATTGATGAACTTGGAACAAATTAGTCCGGAGAAACACAAACAAGCCTTTGAAAAGCTGAAAAGATATTTTGAGTAAATTAAAGTTTACTAGAATAACACCCACCCCCCAACACTCCACCCCAACGAAGCCGTCATTTGAAGGCTTGTAAACCGATAGAACTATTTTAGAACCACAACTTTAAACTTTGCGAACTTAGATTATACTATCAGATTTTGTAAGAAGGGATATAATTCCCTTCTCTCCCCTTGCACATATAACCACATCAAATTACACTTGGAGATATTTGGGAGAAGTAGAAATAAAAAACATTTATTTTAATCTAACTTAGAAGATTTTTGCCCTGGGGGTGAGAATACGAGACTCTCCGCAAATTTTCAAAGCAGATCTACACTATTTTTTATCTTCCAGTGAATGACTTAACAACCACTTATAAACTTCCGGATTGTTATAAGTCTCAGTCCAGGCATCGTGTCCTGCTTCAGGATAAATTGTAAATTTTACAGAACCTCCTTCCTTCTCTAATGCGTTTACCATTTGTTGTCCTTCAGTAATCGGTACAATATCATCCTTCTGACCATGAAATACCCAAACAGGAACATCTTTTAGAACATAAACATCCTGTGGATATCCAGCTGCACAGATGGGAATAATTGCAGCGAATCTTTCCGGATATTGAATTGCAAGTGACCACGTCGCATGTCCACCCATACTTAAACCTGTCAAATATTCCTTGTTCTTATCGACATTATATTTTGATTCTATTTCATCCAAAAGAGAAATTAGCATTTTATTATCCCAAATGGTTCTTTCAGAACACTGAGGAGAAACTAGTATGAATGGAAATTTTTTCCCTTCCTCGACAAGTTTGGGGGGACCATTTCTTTTTACTAATTCAATATCTGATCCCCTTTCGCCTGAGCCATGAAGAAACAAAACAAGAGGCCATTTTTTTGAAGATCGCTTATAATCTTCAGGTAAGTAAAGTAGATAGTTCGCATCATAGTTTACCAGGACTTGAAGATGTAATTCTTCTTTTAAATTTCTTCCGGTGACAAGTTGTTGTTCCTCTGTTGAGCAACCAAAAAGAATCGCAAGAACTGACATAGCAAACAGAGTAATGATTAATTCTTTCATAAGGGTCTCTGATTATTAATTTTGAAGAGATAACAAAAATGGAGTCGGTATCAAATAGCAATACCGCTTTCCTTATCAAAAAAATGTATTTTGCTTATATTGAAGTGCATAGAGTAAACGCCTCCTGCTTTATAGTATTGATTCGGATTGCCTCTCACAATCATTTGAGTTTCTTGTAAAGTAAAATATAATAATGTTTCGTTACCCATAGGCTCCACAACTTCTATTCGAACGGAAATATCTTCTGCTAAAGATTTTTCAGTGCTGAGTAGAACATCTTCCGGTCTTATCCCGATCGTTATTTCTTTATCACGATATTTCTGTAACTTTTTATTATGAGTCTCTTCAAGGGCTATCTTAACATTTAAATTATCAATAGCAAAGTACAATTTATCTGATTGCACAATCTTCCCATTTATAAAATTCATCGCCGGGCTGCCAATAAATCCTGCGACAAATTTATTAACGGGCTCATTATACAACTGCATAGGAATCCCAACCTGCTGAACTTCTCCATCTTTAAGTATTACTATTTTATCTCCCATCGTCATTGCTTCAGTCTGATCGTGAGTAACATAGATCATAGTCGCGTCAAGATTTTTATGCAGCCTGGAAATTTCTGTTCGCATTTGCACACGAAGCTTAGCATCAAGGTTGCTAAGCGGTTCATCAAATAAAAATACTTTTGGCTTTCTAACTATAGCTCTTCCGACTGCAACTCTCTGTCTCTGTCCACCGGAAAGTTGTCTTGGCTTACGATTAAGATAATCCTGCAAATTTAGAATCTCGGCAGCTTCTTCAACTCTTTGCTTGATTTCATTTTTATCATACTTTCTTAGTTTCAAACCAAAAGCAATATTTTCAAAGACAGACATGTGGGGATATAAAGCATAGTTCTGGAATACCATCGCAATATCACGATCCTTAGGCGGAATGTTGTTCACGATTTTCCCATCAATATAAATTTCACCTGATGTTATTTCTTCTAACCCTGCAATCATCCTTAGTACAGTTGATTTCCCGCAGCCGGATGGACCAACCAGAACAACAAATTCTTTGTCATTTATTTCCAGGCTAACGTTTTTTACGGCAACGCTGCTGCCTTCATAAATTTTTGTTACATTTTTAAGTAATACCGTTGCCATAATTGAATGTCCTTTTAAGGTAAAGAAGTTTTTTCATTCTGCATTAAGTAATACCATTCATACATTGGAATAGTAATAGGAAATGCTGCTATCCTTCCGCCAAAACCAATTAACTTATAAGTAAATGTGTTTAATTCAGATAATTCAAGATTATCAATTACCTGTTCGTAAATCTGTAAAGAATATTTCTTAGCATACTCAATAGTTTTTTCAGTTAAAATGTTTTGAAGCTTGCTTAATTTAAGTTGAGTTCTTAAAATATTTTTTTCTGATGTGGAAGTAATATCGTTACTCTTTAAATTTTCATAATTGATAAAATCATTTTCACTAATTTTTGCAGAATCATAAAATGATTCCATCATTAATTTCGACATATAATGATCTTTCCACATTGAAACTCCATTCATAACATCCCGGTTATTCGCAAGCCCTCTTTTAATTCCTTCCCTAACAAGCATTTCATCTTCAATAAATTTCCTTACCGCAGAACTGAGAATTTTCTTTAAATGCTCTGAAGAAAGATTGTCGAGCTCAATTTTTTGATAAAATAAATAATAAAGGAAATCCCTCGCTGTAGATGGCTGATCTTCAAAATTTATAAAAAGCGAATTAAGATCTGAATGATTCATCGAGTTCAGTCCCTGAATAATTTGTTTTTCCGAAAGAGTTATAGCAAACAATGAATCATTCAGGTTCATCGGGTATTCTCTGGCAAGAACAGAATACAAAGCATCATAGATCTTTAAAAAAATCTTTTTATCGGCTTCAATTCTTCTTCCTCCTATCAAACTGTCGAGATAGGCACCGCCGACTTGCTGCACTTTTCTTTCCTGCAAAGTCTTTTTTACCATATTCCTTGCGTGTTCGCTTGAGAGATTTATCCCGGGGTTCTGATTCTCGCTGAAAAGTTTGAATATAAACCACCCATCTCCTGATTTAACAGGCAATGAGATACTGCCAGGACGCATACCAAAAAGAAGGTCTTCAACATTTTCATCCTCAAGCGATCCATAAACAATTCTTACCGGAGTTTGCTGCAGGTTATTTTCTCTTCTTGTCGAAAGGACAGAATCAAAATCAGAACCTTTAATAAGCTGATCTGAAATATTGAAAATCTCGGTCGAGTCTATTGTAGATATAATTTTAACATAGAATTCCACTGTAACTCTCTGTAAACCTATGTTCATCTCTTCGCTGGATATTTGAATTTTTGGCTCAACTACCGTTTTATACAATTCATCTTTGATTAACAATCTTCGAAGTGACTCGAGAGAATACTGAACTGATTCAAGAGTGTCGAATCTTTTTTGTGCCCCTTCAAGTGCCCAGAGTTTTTCTGCTATCAATGAATAAAGAAATTCCTTTTTAACCGTATCCTGATTATAATTAGAATAATTCAGGTGTGGCATAAATTCATATCGATCTCTGAATTCCTCAATAGTAATTTCGGATGCTCCAACCGTTGCAATAATATCTAATTCTTCCTGGGAATAACTAACATTCATTAAAAAGAAAAATGCTATGACAAGAATAGCCCATACATTCGCATAAACTTTTAATTTATAATTTTTCATTTTTAATTATTCCTTTACGCTTCCCATCATAATTCCTTTGATGTAATATCTTTGAAGTGCAAGAAAAACAATTATCACAGGTATTATTGTAAGAACAGAACCGGCCATCATCAATTCAGGATCGCGTGTATGTTCAAGCATTAAATTGGAAAGAGCTACCGGAAGAGTGTACATCGATTCATCAGTTAACGCAATCAGCGGCCAAAGGAAATCATTCCACGTTCCAAGGAAAGTGAATATTCCAAGTGTAACTAAAATTGGGACTGCAAGCGGCAATATTATTTTTCTGTAAATCTGAAAGTCGGTTGCACCATCCATCCTTGCTGCTTCAATAAGACTATCTGGAATTGACAAACAATGCTGCCTGATTAAAAATATTCCGAAGATGTTTGCCATTCCGGTAACGATAATAGCCATATATGTATTGATCAAACCGACCGATTTAAGCATAAGAAATAAAGGAAGCATCGTAATCTGGCTTGGCACAATCATATTGACTAAAAGAAGATTGAATAATTTATCTTTTCCTTTGAATCTGTACTTTGCAAATGCATAGCCAGCCATCGAATTAAAGAATAGAGATATTGTTGTAACTACAACAGAAAGAAAAATGCTGTTAAAGAAATTCTTCGCGATGTTCAATCTTGTAAAAAGTGTTTGATACTGCTGAAGAACAACTTCATCGGGAAAGAATTTTGGTGGAAATACGCTTGCCGCACCATCCGTCATAAACGAAGCCGAAAGCATCCAGATGAACGGAATTAATGTTACAACTGAGGTAACAATCAGAAAGCTATATAAAAATATTTTTTTCATTTTGAAGTGATCTTTTGAACTTTAAATTGAATCATCGTGATAATTAAAATGATAAAGAACAGAACAAAAGCTATCGAGGCTGAATAACCCATATTCCACCATCTGAATCCTTCCTGATACATATACTGCACAATACTTAAAGTTGAATTCAATGGTCCACCCTGTGTCATAATATATGGTTCTGCAAATAGTTGGAAATATCCGACAATTGTAATAATGCTAATGAATAAAGTTGTCGGGGCAAGCAGCGGAAGTGTAATTGATTTAAATTTCTGCCATTCATTTGCACCTTCAAGAGAAGCAGCTTCGTAAAGATCCTCAGGAATATTTTGCAAACCGGCAATGAAGATTATCATGCTGTAACCAAAACTTTTCCATACAGACATAATTACGATAGCAGGCATAGCCCAGTTTGGATCACCAAGCCAGTCAATTGGATTTATTCCAACCAGACCGAGAAAATAATTAAAAATTCCAAACTTCGGGTGATAGATGAATCTCCAAACAATTGCTACCGCAACCAGGGTTGTTACGTAAGGCATAAAATAGCTTAGCCTGAAGATCGATTTGTACTTGAGTAATTTAGAATTTAACAGCAGAGCAGCACCCAGAGATACTGCTATTGATAAAGGTGTCGCAAGAAGAACGTAATAAGAAGTATTTTTTAGTGATAACCAGAATAAAGGATCTTCAAAAAGTCTTATATAGTTTTTTATTCCTACGAACCTTACTGTATTGAAGTTTCCTAAAGCATAAATATCAAAGTCAGTGAAGCTGATAACAAACGCTGCAATAACAGGAATGAAGAAGAAAATTAGAATTGCGATCAAAGCAGGTGCAATAAAAAAGTATGCGGCAGTAGATGCAAATGAATAAGAGTTCTTTACATTTTTCTTTTCTTTTCTATTCATCTTCAACGCTCATAAGCCATCGTCTTTTTTCAAGGATTTGGTTCACATCCTTGTCCAGCTTTTGCAAAGCTTCATCAATACTCATAGCATCACGGGCAGCGAGTTCTGCGTACTGCTGAACTTTGGAGAAAGCTATTTGTTCCCACTCCGGAATTTTGGGAGTAGCAACAACATTATTAAACTGCTCATAAAACGCTTTGGTATAAATGTTATTTGCTATTGAAGAATCTTCCCACGCTTCCTTTACTGCCGGAAGATTGTAAAGCAGGTTATAAAATTTAATCTGGGTTGAGGGCTCAGAAAGAAATTCAATAAACTTCCAGGTTTCTTTTTTATGCTGGGAATTTTTAAATACTACCAGGCTTGATCCACCGGCAAGAGAAACACCCGGATAATCCTCACCACTTTTTGATGGCATTGGTGCAGTTGACCATTTATTTGTGAGATTACCTGTCATCCACTTTTTAAATTCATTTATATTCCAGGGACCTGAAATGTATATAGAAAAGTATTCATCTTTAAGTGCCTGATAAACATTCGTCACCTGAGAAATCCCTATGGGCGCTAATTTTTCCTTGTGAAACTTAATCAGGAATTCAAATGATTCTTTAAATTCCCGAGAACTAAAGTAGGCTCTTGTATTATTATCTTTAAGAAGAGAAGCATTATTCTGTAATCCGAAAATTATAAATGGAGGCCATTCATTTGTTGGAAGATAAATTGCATACTTTTCCTCACTCGTCTTCGCATTGTGCTTCGCCGAAGCAGGTCCAGTAAACAAAGCTTTAATTTTTTTACACAGATCATAAAGCTCATCCCAGCTTTTTGGTGGATGATTATAACCTGCTCTTTCAAAGATATCAGTCCGGTAAAAAATCAGGCGTGTATCAACATACCAGGGAATTCCGTAAACCAAAGAATCCAGAACATTTGTATCCCAGATACCTTCAAAATAGTTTTCTTTTTTAACAACAGATGATCCGGTTATATATTCATCTAAGTTTGTTATCGCATTCAGATAAGTAAATTGCGGCACCCATGTATTACCAAGCTGGCAGGCATCCGGGGTGTTATCGCTGGCAAAAGCGGTGATTAGTTTTTCTTGTGCTGCATTCCACGGAACTGCCTGCACTTTAACTTTTATTCCGGGATTTCTTTTCTCAAATTCCGGGACAAGTTTTGTAACGTACTCAGCTTCGGAACCCATTGCCCAGAATTTGATGAGAGTAACATTATTTTTTTTTGATGAGCAGGAATTAAAGTATAATAAAACCCCTCCAAGAATAATGAAAGAAAAAAGTTTCAATAAATTCATAAGAGGGGTCGCATATTATTCCAAATTTTTACTTTAAAAATACCATCTTTTTTGTAGAAATAAAGTCGTTTGATTTAATGCGATAAATATAAACACCGCTTGCAAGCGATGACGCATTGAAGTTTACTTCATATTTACCGGCAATCTTTTGCTCATTAACCAAGGTAGCAACTTCTGCACCGAGTATATCATAAACCTTCAATGTTACCATTCCTTCTTTTGGTATTTGATACCTGATGGTTGTGGCTGGATTGAATGGATTTGGGTAATTCTGTTCGAGTGCATAAGTTATTGGTATTTCACTGCCTTCAATATTTACGCGATTATAATTCTTCTTAGCTAGCGTTGTATTATCGTTTATTAAATTGGCCAGCGAATATTCAGCCTCTCCAGAAACTGTTGTTACCAATCTTAGATAATAATCTCCGGGAGTTATTCCAGAGCAATCCACTTCATAATCTATGCTTGCATATTTTGCAAGATTATTTTTATTGTAGGTAATATTATCGAAAGTGCCAATAACATTACCCGTAGTCGAATTGATAAGCTCGGCTTTGAAGTTTACTGCATCAGTTTGGCTTAATGAAGTATCAGGATTGGCTTTTTGAACAACTTCATAAAAATTGGTGAACAGGAATAATGTATTTGGATTAAGATGAAAATCCTCTGTTCTGGTTGATTGGTTCAATTCTTGTGTTGATGAATACAAAACCGTATCAGGTATTTCAATAAAGTTAATCGTGCTATCACCAACTACTATGTCGCCTATGTTAAAAACAAATTCAATTCCATTTATATCAACTATCCCGCTTCTGCCGTATGTAAGTATTGTATCTGTTTCTGTTATCTTATTTAGCCCACCGCCGCCCTGTGGTGGAGGTGTGTAACTAAAATTCGTCGTACTTTTTATAAAGTAATACGGTAGTGTATTATTGTTGAAAACCATTGCTGTCATATACTGGTAATCACTGCCAGATAATACCTGAGTTTGAATACCGGAGTGACTTAAATTTTGAGGGGTAATATACGATGTTCCAGTACGTTTCATCCACTTAGATTTTAGGTTACTTGTCCCCTCACTCCAAACGATTACAGTTTTTTCTGCACTGCCGTTAACAGAATTATTATTGGTATAGTTCACATCAGTTCCTGTTATTTGGATAGCCCCCCAACTGGGACCTCTTCTTATTGCAGCTCTTTTATAATAAATTGGTCCACCTGTCCATACTCCTGCGGTCCAGCTTACAATCGGTTTGTCATAGTTTGTTAAACTTATTGAAGGAAGATAATTATATGGATAGCTGCATCCTTGCGAAACAACCGATTCTTCAAGAGTTTCTATGTAATAATGATTTGGGTCATTATCAGGAGGTGTCCAGTCGGGATGTAATGTCATTTTTAATTTCTTGTAAACAATATTACTTCGATCATAAGAAGTAAGATGAGACGTAACTAAATAATAACGATCAGTGCTTTGGTCAACCGCTACAGAAGGATTGTAATGATCAGTATTAAACAGAGTAAAATACTGAGGTTGCTCGCTCCAATTGCCAATAATAAACGGCGGAGAATAAAGCCAAAATCCAAAACGGCATTGTATGTTTCCATTACTCTCCCAGATAGTTAATATCGAATGCTGCGCATTGCCGTCTACGGTTATAGGATTCAAATAAAGTCCTGATGAATTTGGTACTGTAAATTGACCAGCTACAATATATTGCTGAGTATTCCATTCATAACTTAGTACTTTCACATATGAATTATTTGAATTAGGTATAAGTTCTTGAAATGTAATTAGCAAAGTATACCCATCATTAAATAGTGAAGGACATCTTCCTCCAGCACCACCATTAAGTGGTTGACCATTATTTTCAATTCTCCAGGTCTGCCCATTATCCGTACTTGACTCCAGCCATACTTTTCCAAGGCTCTCATAAACATTATAGAGTGGATTATATCCAGAACTCATTTTTACTGTTTTTCTCTGCCCGTTTGTGTTAAATGCACCGGAGTTGTTTGATAACTGTGTGACTTTGAAGTTTGCTTTAACTATAGGATCCACTCCCTGAATATCGTCTTTGAATACTACTCCTGTTTGTAAAGCGTTGCTGTTCTGAAACTGCACTTCAGTACCCGTCCAGCCAAGAAAATAAAATTTATGAAATCTGCCCGTATGCGGAAGATATATATCCTGAATTGCTTGCGATACCTTTACGGAATAAAAAGGTGGATTTAAATTAGGGGGAACACCTCCCTGATTCAGGAAGATGCCGCCGCTTGATTCATTATATTTTCCAGTTGGATAATAAGGTGATGGAGGAGAAATAAAATCTCCCATACCTGATTGATTATCATATTGATCCTTTACATACCAGGGATCATTAAACCAGACCGGAAGCTGGTCGGTAAAGCTGATGCCGTCTATTACATTTCTTATCGTTGCCGGATATAGCTGAATGAAATTTGCATTGTGATTATTGTTTGCACTTTGAACAGTAAAATTTTTGTTTAAGAAAAATTTTATTAAATCACCGTTCCAATTGTTGTGTTTGTAAATGTTGGAATTGATAAATCTTTCGTTTAATGTTTTTATGTTATGGGGGATAGTATTAAATCGCAGCCATTTAGATTCGCCTGACGGAACGATTTCCACATTATCCAGTTTAAGATTTCCACCTGCATTAGATGAGCCAATTTTATTAGTAAAAAATACTTTTCTCGCATCTATCATACTGGCACTGTGAGTAAAATATTTCTTTATAACATCAGAAAGTAGTATCGGGGTTAAAACAATATACTGACAACCCTCTGTTATTGCTTCTATTGAACCCTCATAAACACTGTTTAATGCAATGCTCTTATTTATAGATGGTGGAATATATTTATGTTCAATAACATGAGCAGACCAACTAACTGCATCATCGCCATTAAAATTAATTTCAATTATTTCTTCTGTAGGATTAAATTGAATAAATCTAGTCCCTCCGAATCCATCGATCCGTTGAGACTGAGTTTGATTATAAATTGTAGATGTAGGAAGATCAATGGCGTTTAAAAAATGCATGCCATCGTCTCTTGTACCTGTAAAATATCTCCATTCTGCATAGTACCGAACTGCTTGATTAAGATTTGATGAATACTGAGATAGCAGAATGATATTTATATCATTGAAAATATTTTCCCCTTGTATAATTCCCATTCTGTTCCAAATCTTTCTTATAATATCATTGTCATTCCTCCATTCTGCTAAAAATTTTGGCCACAAAAATCCGGCATAGTTATACCAACCCAGGTCCGGTGCATTAGAATGAATACCTAACTCAGGGTAACGTAGAGGGTCAACTCCAAAATATCTTTGGTAATAGTTATAAGCATAATTGTAAGTCATTTCAGCTATCCAGACAGCGGTATTTTCATAAAACCATGTATCGATCTTTTGACCGTTATTTATGTACAAGTCTTTGTACGTATAAGCCAGCTGACTAGCATGGTTAAATTCGTGTGCAACTACCATTTTTAAATCATTATCCTGTAAAGTATTAATAATCAGGATAAAACTTGGTGCCCACTCATAATTCCAGTTTCCTATAATTTCCCACGAAGTAATTCCTCTGGAACCTTGAATATCCGGATAAGTTTCATCAACGAGATAAATATCATACCTGTTATCACCGCCCCGATTATCATCAGGTGGCGGGACGCGCCAAAGCATTCCATTCGTGCCACACTGTTTTTCATAAGCATATTCGGCATAGCTAGCAGCATTTTGTGCATAAATTTGAGTTGTAGGACTTTCCCAGTGTATTATAAAATGTGTTGTACCTATCTGGTTTGCCAGAACAGGCCTTACTATAGGCGAATCACCAACCCCCGATTGTTTAACACATGATGTATCTGCATAAGTGATTGATGCTAATAAGAAAGTGAATATAAGAAGGAAAAAACAAGCTTTCATAACCAACCTCCACTGATTTTTGTTGATAAAATATGTTATTTAGATAAGGCTATAACTGCCTGTGAATAAATAAAACTGTTATAATCACTGCCGACCGCAGCAACTGTATTTCCTTTTACACTTACATTTAAAAATGTTCTCGAGCTTTTATATAGTTCCGGGTATTCTGTGTAACTTATTCCGTTCCAATGTCCGACAAACCCCTCTCCGCAGCTAAAGATATTGTTATCATCTGTTCCAGCAATCCCAAATCCCACATCACTAAATTTTGCAATTTCCTTTTCAAGAAACAGATTATTACTGTTCGCTTGTATGTATATTCCACTCCAGTTCATCAAATAGATTCTTATGTTTATAGTTCCCCAAACTCCACTTATAGGACCAATATAATACCCGTTATTCTGATTGCTGGAATATCCCTCATATATTTTTTCTATCTTCTGTCCCGAAATTTTAAGCAGCGAAGAAATAGCATAGTCACCACTGTAACCACAAGCCCAAACGGTTCCGTCTGGTGCTCCCCAAATATTTTTCAAATCCACATCCGTTCCGCTTTCTATTCCGCTCCACGTACCATTGAAGTAACGAGCAATGTTTCCATTATTTCCAACAACATATAAATCATTACCTATCCCTATAGGACTGCTGCTTCCCCAGATTCTGTTGATCCATCCTTCCCATACATTCCCTAACAAGTCCCATTTTTCCCACATTATTCCATTCCAATGCATTGGCTGATTACTTCCAACCCAAACATCATTTTCTGAAAAAGCAAAAATAGAACGTAATGGTGCCAAAAAGTTAGAACCCTGATAATTATAGTAAACCCTCTCGACCTTCCAATTACTTCCATTCCATTTAATGAGATTATATAGATTAGGATCGGGGTTCCCAAGTGAATCATTCATATAAATCTCGCCAACTGCCCAGATATTGTCATTAATAATAGCCACATCATTTAGTCTGCTATGGCTGTGTTCGCCAAACGTCCACGTCTGCAAGGTAAAGTTGTGGCTGGTGGTGTCCATTGTTATAACGCTAAGTTCATTGCTGGATACTTGATGCTCGATATTGGATGCTAGATACTGGTAGCTCTTGTTTGGCAGAAGGGAGTCAATGTAGAGCAATGAGTCCTTAGAAATGAGATTTAAGATGTGAGATTTTGTATCACCAGTCGGGTTAGTTTGTTTCAGTGTTATGGTTGTTGGCAGTTGGAGATTGGTGGTGGTTAACTCTATCCACGCTTCGGTGCAGCTAACGTCTTCAAGTTTAAGTGCTAATGATTTATTATCCGGAGGGTCTGTTGTGTCACAGGATTTAATTAAAAGCCCAAGACTTATTGCAAGTACACCAAAAATTGCCCGTCTCATTTTCTTCTCCTAAAAACTAATAGTTATTTAGTCTTAATTTAAGCTTACGTCAGGAGGATTACCAATATTCAAATAGCAAAAATCATACTACTAAACCAACTGCGTTTTCATCAAAAAATCAACTCAAAAAAAAAGAGAAGTAAAAAGGTTATTCTGTGGTAGAAAATATTACTGTGGTGTAAAAAATTAAATGTTTGCTTGTTTGTCGCCGCTCGATGAGAATACCTTTAAACTAGATTTATTTTGTTAAAACCATTTTGCCTGTTTGAATTCGATCCTGGTACTTAATCGTATAAAAATAAATTCCTGATTCAGCGACACTTCCATTTTGATCTATTCCGTTCCAGGTAACTTCATTTTTTCCAGAAATAAATTCTCTGTCAGCTAATTTTATTATCTCTTCACCGAGAATGTTATAGATATTGATAACAACTTTTTCTGCTTTTGGTAGTGTGAAGATAATCGTTGTTGATGGATTGAACGGATTGGGATAGTTACCGATTATTTTGAAATCATTGAGTTCAATTTCTTCATCATTAACTCCTACAGTTGAATCCGGAATAAACCCGATTGAATCCAGCATTGCGGGAATTTCAGGATTAGCCATAAAGTTATTCCAGAGCAGATTGCTTCTGTGGTTTTCTATCATAACTATAATCGGTCCCTGGTCAATTGAAATGTAGCTGTTAGCAAACCAGTTTACATTTAAATTGAAAGCATCTTTAAATCCATATTCACCCCAAAGATTTCCATAAAACGTCCTGTAAAAATTCTTCAATGCAGAAATAGATTCAACCGGTGTGTACGGCATTGATGATAATGCTGCTGTAGGTGCAATAGTTCCGTTATCATTTACATAAGGTTCGTGTGCTGAATATCCCCATGGATTATCGCACGCAGTTAATCCCCAGGTATCAGGTCCATATCCAGTATGTCCCTGCGGATTAGCAATACAATATTCTCTATTAATTAATGTATGATGTCTGTTATTTAAGAAGTAATTACAGTAATCATCTTTTATATATCTTGGGTCAAAGCCGAGGAAAGAATAATGTGCAAAGAAAAGTGGTCCACCGTATGAGTCGCCAACCCAGAGTTTGTAACCATAATAAGTTTGATTAATGTAATATCCGGTTGAACTTGCCCATCCATCATAATAAAGATTTGCAGGAACACTATTAGTTGGAGATGCAATCGCAAGAAGATAAGTTATCATTGCTTCATTGTAGCCAACAAGTTTGAAATTCATCTGCCAGCCGTAGTTTGGAGACCAGTGCCAATAAAGAAAATCACTAAACGGTGAACGACGATACCAATCCCATTCAACTGTTTCCCATATTTGAGTAATTATATTTCTTATTTCATCTTCTTCAGAAGTTGATTGATCGAAATACTGCCTTGCTGTTAGAAGTCCCTGGATCATAAAAGATGTTTCAACAAGATCGCCGCCATCATCATATTGACTGAAAGGAATAACAGCACCCGTAGTTCCATTCATCCAGTGAGGAAATGCACCGTGAAATCTATTTGCCTGTGTATTCAGAAAATTTAAAATCTTTAACATTCTTTCTATGCCTTGTTCCCTGCTTATATATTCTCTTTCAATTCCAACAAGCAAAGCCATAACACCAAATCCTGATCCGCCGATGGTGACTGTTTCTCCCGATCCAAGCCGCTCTCTAATTAATCCTGATACAGGATGAGCATAATCCCAGAAATACCTGAAAGTTGTTCTTTGAACCATATCAAGAAATTCTTCATCGGTCATATCGTGAGTTGTTACCAAAACGCTGTCACTTAAAGGTGATTCATTTCCTGAATTATCATAAGCACTTACCTTAAACTCATTTGTTACTCCTGTAACCCCAATGCTTAACGAAAGATAAGATTTTTCTTCTGAAACATTTGTATAAAAGACAAATTGTCCATCAACTTTTCTATAAACTTTATAACCGGCAAGATCAGGTTCCATGTTGTTGAACCAGTCAATATCAACGTGCTTTTCGTAACCGCTGCCAATTACATTTTCCGGAGTTGCTGGAGGAATTGTATCAAGCACGGCTGACAAATTAATATTTGCTTTGACTGGAACAATCAGTAACAGCATAACAAACATTAAAGCACAAATTTTTCTTTTAATCATTTTAACCTACTCTTTCTACAATTTCTTTTTTAAAACTTTACAGGAAAACGGATTCATAGTATATTTTTTTTCATTTACGGTGAAGCTTTTCTTCTGGTTATGATAATTTAGCAAAAACATATAAGAATATTTTTTCCCTTTACGAATTACAAACTGAATATCAGGATCAGATACCCTTGCCTGTCTCTTAATACTATCCAGCGAAACAATCTTTTCTATCAGATGAAGATGCTCATCTGTTGTATAACCAAAAGTATATCCAAGAATTGTTGCCATACCATTACCAACATTCTTTCTGATTCCACAAACTTCCCCTGTCTTTGTTGTTGAAACGATTTCAGTTTTGCTTACATTTTGAAATATCTGTTTTTCCTTAAACATAGTGTAAACATCATCAATTCCAAACGCATCAATTTTATTTGGACTAACTGATTTTTTAAATTTAATTTCAAGTTCATCTTGCAGAACTGCACAAGGATTGAGATATAAATCAAGTGTTGGGACTGCCGGATAGAGAATTAATCGTCCACCTTTTTTAACATAATCAGCAAGAAGTTTTTGAGTGTTTGCATCCATAAATTCTGTAGTTACAACCCAGAGCTGTTTATATCTTAAAAGATTTTCCACATTTGAATTTTCTAAATCGCTAATGTCATAATTAAAATTCAAAGTCTGAAGACTGCGAAGTAATCCATTAAAAAATATTTCTTCTCGAACAAAGCGTGGATCGAGTGTGAGTCCAAGTTTTTCAATATAAAGTCTTTTTTCCTTAAGAAGCTGGGAAGTTGTAAGTTCTGTATAAAAATATGGTTTGTAGAACCCGACACAGATTTCTGATTTTACTTCACTCAATAAAAGATCTTCCTTTTCCCTTGTTATAAAATCATTAACTTTTTTAGTTGAGCCATAAAGCGGTGATTTGACACCATTTTCACTTAACGGAGTTTGGTAATAAAAAGCTTTTCCATAATAACCTTTACCATCAGGATTTATTCCCTGAGAAAACATATAGTAATTAAATCCATTTAATCCGTGTGCAAGAGAAGCGAAATAAAAAGTTTCTAAATCATTCGCATCACATTTAACTTGATGTTCACGGGTTCCTGACTGAAATTCTGCTGCCCAAACAGGTCCGTACGGCTGCATTGCTTCCAGAATTTTATTGCATGCAAGATCTGAATGTGCATTCCGGAATGAAACAAATTCAGGGATATGATCAATACCAAATATCAAATCCTTCCTTGTTCTCATAATCTCTTCATAGGTGCTGATGAGCATTGGCAGTTCGGCAGCGTTACCGTAAATCCATCCGGGAATGTTATGAGTAAGCTGAACATTTATACCATAACTTCTGATTTTTTTTATCAACAAATCCAGATACATTGCAAAGTAGTGTCGGTAGAAAAGATGAAAATCAAAATACGCACAGTAGTCCTGTTTATTTTCGATCTTGCCAATCGGAGCAGAAATTTTTTCGAAAGAAGAAAATTCTGTCCCATAAACGGAGTTAAGTTTTTCTACCGAATTGTATTTCTCTTTTAGAAATTCTTTATAAAGTTTAATAACTGAAGGATTATAATCAACCTTTCCGAAAAGCCACTGGAAGACACCAACTTCATTGCAAACCTGCATCATTGTTATAGGTCCACCTTTACTTTCCTGATATTTAGCAATGATGGGCATAATCTTATCGTACCATAGAAAAGTATATTCAAGAAATTCATCTGTCATGTAAGAAACAAGATTCGGTGAGATTATTTCCCCTAATTCATCCAATGCAAAACTATTTTTACTTATTCGTTTTAATAACCAGCCGGGTAATCCCTCAGCTTCATATTCAGCAAGAATGTACGGACCTGGTTTTACTATTAATTGCAACCCATTTTTTTTACACAGCTTGATGTATTTAATTAAATTTCTTGCTGGATGAGTTTCGCCTGTGAAGTCAAATTTACCTTCTTCGTATTCGTGCCAATCCCACGGAACGTATGTTGATGTTGTATTCGCACCAGATTGTTTTAACAATCGCAAATGCTTTTCCCACAATTTCGGATTAAGTCTGAAGTAATGTATTTCTCCGGAAATTAAAAAAAACGGTTTCCCGTCTTTAATAAAATATCTTTTGGCTGAACTGAAACTCATTTTATTTTTTCCAGTCTCTATACAAGTTTATTTAATTGCCACGACTTTCAAGTCGTGGTAAATTATTAATCGGTAATATTGGCTTCAGCCAAAACAAAATTTGTTTTTTGGCTAAAGCCATTCTATTTCTTTTTAGTAACCACGACCTAAAGGTCGTGGCTATATAACAATCAGTTACCTTTAATTCTTCGAATTAATGAATATTCAATTTTGATAATTAATCATAACTCTTGCTGGAAATTCTTTCGCAGAAATTTCTTTCTCCGAAAAATCTTTAATCTCTTTTCCATTGACAAGCACTTTGGCTGGAAGTTTTGATCCGTTAAAATTCTTAATCTTTATTCCACCATTTGGAAGCTTAACATCACCATAAATTGAAAAGTGATAATTGTTTTCTACTTTCTTTATTGAAAATGAAATTTCACCGTAATATGTCGGAAGATTTTCAACTGACATTCCATTTGGCGAATCAATCCAATCCTGATAAAGTGCAGCACCAAGAACAAGAGATGAATCATATTCGTTCTCATACACAAACATGGAACGAATAGCATTTATAAAATCTGAACCAACCCAGGTATGAGGCATGTCCCCGATGAATTTGGGAGCGCGGTAATCTTTCCAAACAACTTCAGCCCAGTGATTCCATCCCTGTGGTCTTTGATCGTTTAAGAAAAATTTTATCAGTTCGTGTGCTCGTTCCGGTTCATCCAAATAAATGAAAGAACCAATTAGACGATTTTCATAGGGAGTATATGCAGTCCATTCTATTTTGTTATCCCTCCTGTTTTTAAAAAATTCGTAATATTTATCGAAAGTATTTTGTGCATAAGGCTGGGGAAGATTTTGTAGTTCATTACAGGGAGATATTGCAATTGTAGTTGATGTTGCATCGAAGTCGCCAAGTTC
>DATIJX010000081.1:0-8158 GCA_035478175.1 Ignavibacteriaceae bacterium | reverse complement strand
GAAAAGAAAATTTCTACCGATAAAAAGAAAGTATACCTTTCAAAAAACATTATCCTTAACGCATCAATTCTCGTCCTGATTTTAATTAATTCCTTTTTAGCTTATTCACTCATTAATAAAATTCCATTTAATGATAGTGATGATAATTTTTTGCAAGACAGTACCGCGGCAAGAATACAGGTGGAAGTTCTGAATGGCTGCGGAGTTAGTGGAGTAGCCGAAAAGCTAACTGACTATTTAAGAACCAATAATATTGATGTAGTGAATTTGGGGAACTACCGATCGTTTGAAATTGAAAACAGCATTATCATTGGCAGGAATGAAAAAATTCGTAATGCCGAAATAGTTGCTGCCATTGTCGGATTGGATAACCAAAATATTATTCAGCAAATCAATCCCGACTATTTACTTGACGTTACATTCATTCTAGGAAAAGATTACAGAGATTTAATTCCATTAAAAAAGAGGTAAAATTGAACTCAACAGATTTAGCTCACCGTATCTCGGATACCATCTTCACAAAAAAAGGTTTTAATGTTTTATCAATTGATTTACGAAAACTGGTTTCATTTACTGACTACTTTGTGATTTGCTCTGCTGATTCCGATACACAGGTAAAAGCAATTGCTGACGAGGTAGATAAAGTTTTATCCGACGATGGAATTAAATGCTGGCATAAAGAGGGACTCAAAGCTCTTAGCTGGGTTTTGCTGGATTATGTTGATGTGGTCGTTCATATCTTTAAGAAAGATTCAAGAGAGTTCTACAATCTTGAAAAACTTTGGGGAGATGCACCATCTGAAAAGATGAAAGATCCTTTAGAGAAGACGGCTGTCAAAGCTAAGTGAGAAATGTCTGTTCAGGAGAATCATATCTGTCCTAAATAAAACGACCTCTCTCTAATCTCTCTCCTGAGATGAGAGAGACTGTTTATCAACAAGACGATAAATGATTATCTCTTGACAGAAAATCAATATTATGTCATAACAATTTTATAAGCCCTTCGCCTTTCAGGAGAAGGGTTGGGATGAGGTCAGGATTTATATATAAACATTAGAATATATCAAGTATTAAAAGAAATTTTTCTTTTTCTAAATTATTTTGGACACTACTGAGAAGGATAGTTTTTTCCGGTCTACTACTTTAATAAGTTTGCATATCAGATTTCATTCACAATTATTCCTGCTGGATTGAAAAAATACCTACAAAAATTATTTGAAGACGCTGCAAAGCGATTGCCATTTCTTAGTGAAGTAGAATTACAATTCGATACTCCCAAAATAGAAACACACGGTGATCTTTCCTCAAACGCAGCAATGCTCCTATCAAAAAAACTCAAGAAGAATCCGAGAGAGTTAGCTGCAGAAATACTTTCTAATCTAGAAATCGATAAAAATATAATCAGTAAAACAGAAATTGCTGGACCGGGGTTTATCAACTTTTATTTTACTCCATCATTTATTTCAGAGATTATCAAAGATATAAATGAAGGTGGCGATGATTTTGGAAAGTCAAAAAAATATTCCGGTAAAAGAGCAAATGTTGAATTTGTTTCAGCTAATCCGACCGGACCATTAACTGTTGGTCATGGAAGAGGAGCTGTAACGGGTGATACGATAGCTAAAATGCTTGAGTGGATTGGATATGAAGTTGACCGCGAATACTATTTCAATAATGCGGGCAGACAGATGCGTGTGCTTGGCGATTCAGTCAGAATCAGATATCTGAATCTTCTGGGAAAGCAAATTAATTATCCCGAAGATTATTATCAGGGAGAATATTTAATTGATATTTCAAGACGGCTAAAGGAAGAATTTGGAAATAAACTTTTAGATGAGCCCGCCGAAGGAAAATTTAAAGAGGCTGCTGAATCGGAAATTTTTAATGATATAAAGAAAAGTTTGAACCGAATAGGAGTTAATCATAAAATTTTCTTCAATGAAAAATCTCTTTATGAAGATGGAAAGATTGATGACCTTTTACAAAAATTTAAAGCTTCAGGTTTGTCTTATGAAAAAGATGGTGCCGTCTGGCTTAAACTTTCTCAGATGACTGGCGGTGAAGATAAAGTAATTGTGAAAGCAACCGGCGAACCTACTTACCGTCTGCCTGATATTGCTTATCACGCTGTAAAATATGATCGTGGGTACGATCTGATGGTTGATTTATTTGGCTCAGATCACAATGCTACTTATCCGGATGTGCTTGCCGGTATCAAAGCTTTGGGATATGATGATTCAAAAGTGAAAGTTCTTATTCACCAGTTTGTGACAATATTAAAAGATGGTCAAGTAGTTAAAATGTCTACACGAAAAGCTAACTACATTACCCTTGATGAGCTTACCGATGAAGTTGGCAGTGATGTAGTGAGATACTTTTTTAATATGAGAACAATTTCTTCTCATATGAATTTTGATATTGATCTTGCTAAAAAACAGAGCGATGAAAATCCTGTTTTCTATCTGCAATATGCTCACGCAAGAATCTGCTCAATTATTCGAACAGTCGAATCAGAAAATCTGAAACCTTCAATGGATAATCTAAATTTGCTGATTGAAGAAGAAGAACAAGGGCTTCTTAAAAAACTGCACAAGTTTGAGGAAGAAGTTTTATACAGTGCAGAAAATTATGAGCCGCAAAAAATTTGTGCCTATCTTGAAGACCTTGCATCAGCATTCCATAAGTTCTATACTTTCAGAAGAATACTTGGCAGCGAAAAAAATATTGCTGAAGCACGATTGGCGTTAGCAGTTGCTACAAGGACAGTAATTAAGAATGGACTAACTATACTTGGAGTTTCTGCGCCGGAGAAGATGTAAGGTTTAAATTATTTCTATAGCACAGTTTCAATTAGAGTTATTACGCAAAGTGTAAAGAATTACGCTAGCAGTAAGTGTAACGAACAAGACTACAAACAAAAGATTAATTTAAATAGTGCATTGAAAGCAAAAATTTGAGGACTTTCAGAGAACGTAAAGTCTTATGCCAATAAGAAAAATTTTGATATTGAATTTGTAACAAGGTATTAGGATGAAAGAAAAGAAACCGCAAGCTGAGATAATTTTGTTCAGAACGGAAGATGAAAAGCTTCGGTTAAGCGTACTCTTTGAAGATGAAACTGTATGGCTTACACAGGAACAGATGGCTGCACTTTTTGAAAAAGGAAGAACTACCATTACCGAACATATCCGGAATATTTTTGAAGAAGGAGAACTTGATGAAAAAGTGGTATGTCGGAAATTCCGACACACCACTCAACACGGCGCTATTAAAGGAAAAACTCAAACTGTTAGTGTAAAATATTACAATTTGGATATAATAATTTCTGTTGGGTACAGAGTAAAATCTTTGCAAGGTACACAATTCCGTCAGTGGGCAACTCAACGCTTGCGTGATTACATCATCAAGGGCTTTGCAATGGATGATGAGCGATTGAAGGAACTTGGCGGCGGAAATTACTGGAAAGTACTTAAACACCGCCTGGCAAAGGAAGGAAATGAGTCGGTTACAAATTGTAACCAACTGAAAATGCAATCGGAAGATGGTAAATTTTATCTCACCGATGTTACCGACACAGAACAACTTTTCCGTTTGATACAATCCGTTTCATCACCAAAGGCAGAACCCTTTAAATTGTGGCTTGCGCAAGTGGCCACCGAAAGATTGGATGATGGAGTATACTATGCTTAAAATCATAAATATGAAGGATTATTCAAATGGCCTAGATAAGGCTATTAAGTACTATCACAGTAAATGGGGCGGTCCAAATAATTACAATTTCTTTTACGATGCAATATTTCATTCTTCAAATAATAAAAAAGGATTACCAAGATTTTACTTGTTAATGAAGGAAGAAAAAATAATTGGATGTTGTGGTCTTATTATTAATGATTTTATAAGTCGGCATGATTTGTATCCTTGGCTTTGTGGAATATTTATTGAAGAAAGTGAAAGAGGACAAGCCTTAGGAAATATGCTTATGGAATATGCTGAAGCCGAGGCAAAAAAAGCAGGTTATGAAAATATATATCTAACAACGGCTCATAATGGATATTATGAAAAATATGGATGGAAAAGAATTGAGGATGGATATGAAGCTTCAGGTGAACCTATAAGAATTTATACGAAAAATTTATAAAAATATTGGAAGGCAAAGCGTACAACAGCCGATATATCTCTGCTCCCGTTGGTCGCTACGCCCTTCGTGGACAGCCGGAGTACCGGCCGTCACATATCGACGGACATTAGCCGTGGCAACCAGGACAGTGATTAAAAACGGTTTAACTATTCTTGGTGTTTCTGCACCGGAAAAGATGTAAAACCGACATGGATTCTTTAATAAAAATTCATTTTGAGTTATCACGTAATGCGTAAAGAATTATGTTGGCAGAAAGCATAGAAGACAAGATAATAACTTAAAAGGAGTAAAAATGAAGACAGATGATTTTAAATTTTTAGTTGAGTGTGCAATAAAAGCACCGTCAGGACACAACACACAACCCTGGAAATTTAAAAATGTTGAAAATGGTATTGTTATTCACCCTGATTTTAAAAGGGCTCTTGCGGTGGTGGATTCTGAAAACTATGAACTCTATATCAGTCTGGGTTGTGCATTAGAAAATTTACTTATTGCAGCTAAACAGAAAGGTTATGCATATAAAATGCAATATCCTGATAAATCGGGAATGACCATAAATGTTGAATTAACAAAAGATGATAAGGGTATAGCTGAAATTAACTTATTGTTTGATGAAATATCCAAAAGACAGGTAACAAAAAGCAAATACAATAACAAGTCCCTTTCTGATGATGTATTGAAACAACTTGGTTCTTGTTTCAATTTTGAAGGTATTTCATTGCGCATTTTGGATAGTAAAAAGAATTTTGAAAAAATTATTCCGCTTATTGTTGAAGCAAATAACCTGCAATTCAACAATAAAGATTTTTTAAACGAATTGGTTCATTGGATACGATTTTCAAAAAATGAAGCAGAAAAAAAGAAAGATGGAATTTGGACAGCTACAATGGGTATGCCTGGATTAGGGAGATTTTTTGGAAGTTTGGTGATGAAAAATTTTGTCACTGCAAAAAACGAAGAAAAACGACTTAATAAATTACTTGAAAACACTAAGGGTTTGGCAATATTCATTAGTGATACATATGATGCCGAAGCTTGGGTAAAAACAGGACAGGCTTTTCAAAGATTTGGTCTCACCGCAACTCATCTTGGCGTAAGTCACGCTCATCTCAATATGCCTTGCGAAGAAATAGTAGTAAGACAGAAACTTGCAAAAGTGTTGGGAATAGAAAACAAACATCCATTACTCCTCATAAGGTACGGGTATGCCGACAGAATGCCATATTCTTATAGAAGAAGTGTTGATGAAGTTATCCAAATTACTACAACTTGAAAACGTAAAATGGACTTGATGAAATTAAAAATTAAGGATATGAAGACATTAATTTCAGATTATTTTCAGACAGTTTACAAGCCGCAAAAGACATTTCAAGAAATGATAATAAAGGACAATCTATACAAACGAAGTCTAGTATTTATATCTATACCTATCGTTTGTTACTCACTAATGTATATATTTCTGACGATAGCAAATGGTGCACCATCAACATTAACTCCCTGGCTAAACATTTCGAAAGAAAATTATTATTCAATAAACAGATTTCTTTTAGCACCAAGTATGATTATTTGTTGGTTTACAGCTACCTCATTTATTCAAGTAGTAAGTCGTTTGCTTGGGGGAACAGGAACCTTTGAACAAACACTTTCTACAATCTCTTTAAGTATTAGCATTGCAATGTGGGGCGCACTTATACACGACTTACCAATGAGTTTCCTTAGTGCAGTAGGAGTAATTGATGCAAAACAGCATGAGATTGCTATGAACTCACCTACAATTTTCAGGACGATACTTTGGATTTGTTATTCAATTTACTTCATCGCTTTTTTTATTCTTTTTCCAATATCTGTGAGAGTAGTCCACAAAATCAACTGGATAAAAAGTATTACAATTGGTTCATCGGCATTCATCATATTTCAAACAATTTTCCTAATATTCAATAGATGACCGTTCTCATTTATATAACTATAATAATCATAGGTCTTGTAGTTATTTATCTTTTGATCATCAGACCCTGGCACTTAAAATGGGGAGCAACAAAGGAAGAACTAATGTTAGAATTGCCTGGTGACAGCAATGTGCATAAACCCAACTTTAATGCAACCAGGGGCATTACAATTCACTCAACCCCCGAATTAGTCTGGCGATGGATAATCCAAATAGGAAGTAAGCGAGCGGGCTGGTATAGTATTGATTGGATGGATAATGCAGGAATTAAGAGTTCTGATAAAATTCTGCCAGAGTTTCAAAAAATTGAAGTCGGACAATTCATACCATTCACCCCCGACCAAAAGAATGGTATGTGGGTTAATGACTTTAAAGAGCACGAATATATTTTGTGGGTTGACAAAGAAGCAAAGGCTACCTGGCTTTGGTATTTTTATCGTATTGACGAAATCCGTTCCAGATTAGTGACAAGACTTAGGACGAAATATAACTGGAAAGGAATTTGGATAATTTACTATATTCTTTACGACGTGGGGGACATTATTATGATGAGTAAATGTATGAAGGGAATTAAGAGAAGGGCTGAAAAAGAATTTCATAGTGTTCAATAAACTTACTAATTCAAATGGGTTGTACTTTGAAACGGTATTTGCGATTTACTTCAATTTCTCTACTATTACTTACTGCAATGAATGCTGCTGTAGCTGGTGTGTTGTTTATTATAGACCCATCTGGACAGACGATGGGTATGAGTGTTTCATACATTAAGGATTCACCATTTAATTCATATTTAATTCCCGGAATAGTATTGCTCATCGTTAATGGAATCCTAAATTTTATAGCAGCATATTTCGTATTTAAGAAAAAGCCATTCGCTTCATTATTGGTTATTATCCAAGGAATTCTATTGAGTGGATGGATAGTAATACAGGTAATCATGGTTAAGGACATTTCACTACTTCACATTATTATGTTCACTATAGGCACTATACTAACAATGTCAGGATTTTTACTTTTAGAGTTAATCAGAAAAGATGCAAACCGCTAACACGGGTTTTGCGTCAGGCGGGCTGACGTACAAACTTGGAGTTTTGTGTCCTCCTCTGGCGGATTCAGTGCTGGCAGACAGTTTTGTGCTTCGAAATCTGCTTCTTCGCTAAGCCCCGAACGTTAGCCGCAACATCTAGACTTCACGAAACATTTATGTTCTTCTGCGTACCTGTGGAAAAAAATTGCTGACTGGCGCATTGCTATAAAACCTGAGAGAATCTTCCTGCAGAACGCCTAATCTTTTTTTTGATTTTCGATGATCTTACGAAGTTCAATGATTTCTGATTTCAGTTCTTCAATTTCCTTCGATCCGGCAACGGGGGCATCTTTTTCCTCGGCATCACGACCGATGAAATAGCTGGCAAACGTAGCAGTGACATAACCGAAAATACTATATCCGAAAACGGCAATTAAAAAACCTAACCCGCGGCCTTCAGAGGTCATCGGATGAAATTCGTTACCTGCCGTTATCACCCGCATTGCTGTCCACCAAAGTGAAAGCCCATAACTGGTAAAGCCAGGGGTTGGATTTTCCAGTGCATACATGCCGGCGGCTCCGGCAAAGATTACGATCAGAGTCATAATCATCACATAGCCAATGGCACGGCGCTGCATAGTTTTGCCAAGGCTTCGCATGCTTCTGTTGAGCGACGATATTATCCGCACAAGCCTTATCCCCCGAAGGCCGCGTAGAAGTCTAACCAACCGGAAAATCCGAAATACACGTAATGCGGGAACAAACAATGAAATAGCTGTAAGCCAATTTTTTTTGAGGAAGAAAAGTTTTTCCGGGGCGAGTGAAAACTTAATCACGAAATCAATAATAAATATTCCCCAGATGGTGAGACTTAAATATTCAAGCATCTTGTTTATTCCCCAGACCAGCTCAATCACAAGCAGGACAAGCCAAACAAATCCTAAAAGAATCATCGGTCCTTCAAGAATTCGTTCTACCGATTTGAGCAGCCTTTTCCGCTCATTTATAATTTCGCTTTTCATACTTTTGGGTTCTAAAATATAAAAAA
>DATIJX010000080.1:0-17296 GCA_035478175.1 Ignavibacteriaceae bacterium | reverse complement strand
TATGAACTCTCCCTCGCTGCTTTTTATTTCTCTTCGATTTATTTCTGTTCTTCTTAGTTCCATTTTCTCCTCAGGCTTTTTATTAAATTTAATATCCTGAGGGGACAGTTGGCACTATTTTAAAAGAATCATCTTCTTTGTATCAACGAAACTTCCGGCTTTAAGCTGGTAGAGATAAATGCCGGATGCCGGATTCCTGATACCAGATTCCGGAAAAAACTCGACATTATAAATTCCCGAAGATTTCATTTCGTTAACTAAAACAGCAACTTCATTTCCAAGAACATCATAAATTTTCAGAGAAACAAATGACGAATGACCAATTACAAATGACAGAGTCGTGCTCGGATTAAATGGATTCGGATAGTTTTGATAAAGCACAATTTCATCTGGGTTTAAATTTTCATTTTGCACATATACCGGATTATCAATTATCTGAATGACAAAGTTCTGCCCAAAGTTCCATTGATCCTGGGAAGGATTGCCATTTCCGTTTACACTATTTCCAACTGAATAAAGAGTGTCTGTTAACAATGTATCCGGAGCAGTGTATGAAAAAACCCATTTGACAGTATCATCAGCGAAAGGATTTGGAATTGCGTGAGTTAATTCGCCTGATAATAGTGAAACAAGAGTATCAATTGAATTCAAAGTTCCGAAATAACTTGCAACATTAAACCCGCCCTCAACTGCAGGACCGCCTGTCATATATAGTCTATATTGTTCGGTTTGATTTATAATTAAAGAATCTGGTCCTTCAATCCAAACATTTACAGTGGGTTCAGGATTTAAGTTATGACAAACACAGCCTGTTCCTCCGTCGCGCAATGTCATTCCAACAATTCCATGAATATAATCGAGATTAGCGTATGCGATGAAAGATAGAAATGTAATTGCGAGCAGTATATTTATTTTCATTGTTTATCTCCTGAATAAAAAAAGTCCCAGTTTACGGGACTACATAATAACAAAAAGTTAAGTTTTCATCAATGTTAAATGATCACCGCAGCAGCAGCATCTTCTTAGTTGATTTGAAGTTTGCTCCGTTAACACCTTTCGCTTCAAGTGTGTAAATATAAGTTCCGCTTGATAAGCCTTCAGCATTAAACTCGATTGTATGATTTCCCGAGTTGAAGTTTGCGTTGGTAATTTGAGTTACTTCCTGACCAAGTAAATTGAATAATTTTATATTTACTTCCGATTCCACAGGCAGTGAAAATGAGATAATCGTTGATGGATTAAATGGATTCGGATGATTCTGATTAAGCACGAATGTATTTGGAACAGGACCGGTTACTTCAACAGAATTATATATAGTTTCAGTACCATCAAAATCAATTTGCTTTAGTCGGTAATATTGCACACCAGGTTTGATATTCGAAATCCTGAAGGAATAAGATTTCAATTCAGTAGTAGTACCAAAGCCGGGAACGAAACCAATCTTAGAAAAGTATTCATTGTCGCTGCTTTGCTCAATTTCAAATCCCTGATTATTTAATTCACTGGCTGTTGTCCAGTTTAAAACAGCATCCTGATCAACAAGTTCAGCGCTGAAAGAAGCAAGTTCCACAGGGATGAAGAAATCAGAAGCTAATTTATAGAATCCATTTCCCTGTGCTGCAAACTGATTCATTGAATCTATAATTGTATATTGATAATTAGTTGAGCCTATTGGAATTTGTGTCCAGGTCAGTCCGCCGGTTTTACTTCGCCACGAAATGCCGCAGGAATAACATCCTGTAATTACAACGTTGCCGTCATCAGGTTGGACGTGAACACCCCACATGCTTTGCGTGAAGCCTGATTGCAGAGTCCATGTTGCACCATAATCAGTTGATTTGAGGAGACCATTACCGCCGCCCCATTTTGTTGCCCATGCTATGCCTGGATTAGTATAGTCAATGGCAATTGTTGGTATTTCTCCTGAAGTGAAATAAGTCTGTGACCAGTTAAGTCCATAATTGGTACTTCTGAAAATACCTGTGCCATTGTCTCCAATTAGAATTATACTTGTGTCTGCAAAGACTTCAATATCGCACGGAGCTGATATTGGGCCAAAGTTACTTGCGATAGTTGTCCAGGTGCTTCCAAAGTCAGTTGATTTTTTAAAATTGGTATTTACCATTGTGTAAAGATGATTTGGATTAGAAGGATCGTGAGTAACCGGGATTCCAAAGTACGACATTTGACCTTCGTTTAATGTTAGAGTCCATGTTACTCCATCATCGGTTGTCTTGTAGATTTTATCATTTGGAGAGGATTCAATTGCAACAATAAAAGTTCCGGGGTTGGCATCATCAAGATTAATAGATTTAATATCTGATGAACCAGGGACGGGTGTTCCGGTTACAAAAAAAGTTTCACCCTTATCCGTGCTTTTGTAAATAGTGGCTGTTGAACCGTAATAAACCAAATTTGGATTTAAGTTGTTATAATCAATTGGTCCGCCGAGGCTGCTTCCGGATCTTTTAAGCACCCACTGGTATCCTGGCTGTGCCAGAGCTGCTGAGAGCAAAATAAAAAAAGAAAAAAATGACACGAAAAGAAGTTTCATTATTACTCCGAATATTAAAAAATTGGTAAGTATGGAAATATTTTGGGTCGAAATTAAGCAATAGTCAATAGAAAACAAATTATTTTTGCCAGCGCAAAGTGTTCGTTGTACAAACTGTTTTCTTGTTAAAAGACCCGGATTAACTTTTTATTCTTTTGAGTGTTTGATTACTAAAAGTATATTTGGATTCAATCATATCACATTTAAGGAAAGTAATAATAAGTCTATGAATTTAGATGTTTTAGTGTTTGCTGCTCATCCTGATGATGCCGAACTTTCAATGGGAGGCACAATTGCCCGTTTTACTGCTCAAGCTTTAAAAGTTGGCGTTGTTGATCTTACAAAAGCTGAGCTTAGTACAAGAGGCAATGTAATTACCCGGGCAAAGGAAACTGCTGCAGCATCAACGGTTCTTAAACTTAAAGCTCGGGAAAATCTTGGAATAAAAGATGGTAACATTTCAGCTTCTCAGGATAATTTGAAGAAAGTTGCATCACTGATCCGGAAGTATAAACCTGCTGTAGTTTTTGCACCTTACTTTAATGATCGCCATCCTGATCATATTGATTCAAGTATGTTAATCAAACGAGCAGTCTTCAGTTCTGGTCTTGAAAAATTTAAAACAGTTGTAGCCGGTAAGTCTCAGCTTCACTACAGACCAAAGAAAATTTTTTATTACATGCAGACGTATATATTTGAACCCACTTTTATAGTAGATATTTCTGAACATTTTGAACAGAAGATGAAATCAGTCAATGAGTTTAAGAGTCAATTTCACAATCCGTCAGTAAAAAAAGATGATACTTTTATCAGTAAGCCTGAATTCCTTGATTATGTAAAAGCTCGTGCAGAGTTTTATGGTTTTCAAATCAGGAAAAAATATGGCGAACCTTTTTACTGCGAGGAAAATATTGAGTACAATTTTTCAGACTTGCTTTAATCCTAAAATATAAGACAAAAAATTTGTTCAAATAAAAATCACTGGAGAATAATATGATATCAAAAGACAAAGTAATAAAAGAACTTGAAGCACAAGGATTACGAAATATCCGCGAAGTGTTTTATAATTATGGCACTCCTGCATTGTATGAACAGGTTGTTAGAAGAAGAGAAGGTTTGCTTGCTCACCAGGGACCGATAGTAGTTCGTACAGGCTATCACACCGGCAGAAGTCCGAATGATAAGTTTATTGTAAAAGAACCATCCAGCGATAAAAATATCTGGTGGGGTAAAGTAAACAAATCAATGACTGAAGAAGATTTCAACCGTCTTTTTGCAAAGATGATGGCTTATATTCAGGGAAAAGATCTTTACGTTGAGGATTGCTACGTTTGTGCTGATGAGAATTATCGTCTTCCAATCCGGGTGATTACAGAAGCTGCCTGGCATAATTTATTTGCGAGAAATATGTTCAGAAGATACAATGATCCGTCAGAACTTGAAAAACACGAGCCTCAGTTCACCGTAATTCAAATGCCAAATTTCCATGCATTCCCGCAGTTTGATAACACTAACTCAGAAGTTTTTATAGTTATAAATTTTGGAAAGAAACTTGTTCTTGTTGGTGGAACAAGCTATGCAGGGGAAATCAAAAAATCCATCTTTACAATTCTTAATTACCTTATGCCGATGAAGGATGTAATGTCGATGCACTGCTCAGCAAATCTTGGCGATAAAGGAGATGTTGCGTTATTCTTTGGATTATCCGGCACGGGCAAAACAACTTTATCTGCAGACCCTAAAAGAAAACTAATCGGTGATGATGAACACGGCTGGAGTGAAGACGGCGTGTTCAATTACGAAGGCGGCTGTTATGCTAAAGTAATTCGTCTTTCCGAAGAAGCAGAACCGGATATTTATGAAACCACAAGAAAGTTTGGAACAATTCTGGAGAACGTACAGATTGATGCTCAAACCAGAAGAATTGATTTAAATGATGATACATTTACAGAAAATACTCGCGCTGCGTATCCACTTACTCATATTAATAATATTGTTGAGGAAGGTAAAGCCGGTCATCCTGAAAATATTGTGATGCTAACTGCTGATGCTTTTGGTGTATTACCTCCAATATCAAAACTTACGACCGAGCAAGCGATGTATCACTTCATATCAGGGTATACTGCAAAAGTTGCCGGAACAGAAAAAGGTGTGACTGAACCAAAAGCAACTTTCAGCACCTGCTTTGGTGCGCCGTTTATGGTTTGGCATCCGACTGTTTATGCTAAGCTGCTTGGTGATAAAATCAAAAAACATAAAGTTAAGTGCTGGCTTGTGAATACAGGCTGGACAGGCGGACCTTACGGAGTCGGAAGCAGAATGAAAATTCAATATACCCGTGCTATGCTTAACGCTGCTCTTGATGGTAAGCTGGATAAAGTTGAATTTGAAACTGATCCGATTTTCAAATTGCAGATTCCCAAATCCTGTGATGGTGTTCCTTCCGAAGTCTTGAATCCGAGGAATACCTGGAAGGATAAAAAAGCTTACGATGAAATGGCGAACAAGCTTGCCGGTATGTTCGTCAATAATTTCAAGGAATACGAAGCGGACACAGATAAGGAAATTGCCGCTGCAAGTCCGAACATAGCTTTATAAATGGATGAATGAATTTCTGAAAGATTCCTTTTAGAAAACGAATTTTAAGAAATATTATTATTTAGTCTGTGAACAGGAAACAAGACGAATTTAGTTTTTAGTTTGTTGGTTCTTAGTTCTGGTTTTATCGTTTCTAGTTTTAGTTCAATAGTTTTCGATTAACAAAATAACTATAACAAGTAACCAGACAACTAAAACCTTTAACCAACAACCGATAACCAAATAAAATTAGTTCAAAAACCGGAATTGCTCTTAAGTAGAAATTTATATTGCTACAACTTTCTAATTGGGAGGAAAATTAAATGAAAAAAATTATTTACGCTATAATATTTATTTTGATTGTAATTCAATTCATTCCTGTAGATAGAGACAATCCACCAGTTACTGAGGAAATAACAGCCCCACCAATTGTATTATCAATTTTGAAAACTTCCTGTTACGATTGTCATTCAAATGAAACGAATTGGCCATGGTATTCTTATATTGCTCCGGTTTCATTCCTCGTTGCAGGAGATGTTAAAGACGGAAGGAAAAATCTAAATTTTTCGGAATGGGATAAATACAGCACGGACAAACAAATTAAGTTGTTTGAGGAGATGATTGAAGAAGTTGAAAAAGAAGATATGCCTCTTCCAATCTACACTTATACTCATCCGAATGCCAAACTTGATGATCATAAAATTAAACTCATCAAGGATTGGGTTAAACCGGGCAGCAGCATGCAGGAATCTTTGAGATATGAAAAGGATTAATGAAAAAGATTAATTGAATTTAAATGATGCTTTAAAGTAATTTTTTTTTTGCTTCTTGATTATTGTTTCTAGCTAAATCTTCATTTAATTTCACACGCAAGTCTTTTGGAGTTAGCCATTCCGGCTGGTAATCCTTTATCAGGTATAAATAGTAATACAATAACTTAGGAGATATTTTTATGGCAGATCACAAACTTTCCGGCGAAGTTTATTATCCATCAGAAGAAATAATAAAAAGTGCACATGCAAAGTGCCAGCAGCTTTATGAATCTGCTGAAAAAGATTATTTAGGATTTTGGGAGAATGAAGCAAACCAGCTTCACTGGTTTAAAAAATGGGATAAAGTTCTTGACGACTCAAAGAAACCTTTCTACAAATGGTTTGTTAATGGTAAGACTAACATAGCTTACAACTGCCTTGACGTTCACTGCGAAACTTTCAGACGGAATAAAGTTGCGTTAATATGGGAAGGAGAGAACGGTGAATTCAAATCTCTTTCTTACTTTGCATTAAGAAGAGATACCTGCCGCTTTGCCAACGTACTGAGAAGTCTTGGAGTTAAGAAAGGTGACCGTGTTACAATTTATATGGGAAGAATTCCTGAGATAGTTACCGCAATGCTTGCCTGTGCACGCATTGGTGCAATTCACTCTGTTGTTTACGGTGGATTTTCAGTTGAAGCACTTCACGAAAGACTGGAAGACAGCCAGTCAAAAGTCTTAATTGTAGCTGATGGTGCATATCAAAGAGGAAAAATTGTTGAGCTTAAAAAGATTGCTGATGAAGCACTTCAGCGTGCTGCTACTGTTGAAAGCGTTCTTGTTGTAAAGAGAACCGGTCACGAAGTAAATATGGAATTCGGAAGAGATATGTGGTATCACGATTTAATGTCCTTACCGATTGCAGGCAACTCCTGTGATATAGAGATAATGGATGCTGAAGATCCGCTCTATCTTCTTTACACTTCAGGAACAACTGGCAAGCCGAAAGCAATTATGCACACTCACGGCGGATATATGGTCGGAACGTACACAACTTTAAAGTATGTCTTTGACATTCATGAAGAAGACCGTTTCTGGTGTGCGGCAGATCCAGGCTGGGTAACGGGACACAGTTACATAGTTTATGGACCACTGCTCAATGGAGCAACATCATTTATGTACGAAGGTGCTCCAACCTACCCATATCCAAGCCGCTGGTGGGGAATGATCGAGAAGTACGGAATCAATATCCTCTATACTGCACCTACTGCAATCAGAGGATTTATGAGATTTGGTGATGCGTGGGTTAAACGGCACAATCTTTCTTCACTTAGATTATTAGGAAGCGTCGGTGAGCCGATAAATCCTGAAGCATGGAGATGGTATCACAAAGTAATCGGCGGTGAGCGATGTCCTGTAATGGATACCTGGTGGCAAACTGAAACAGGAATGTTTATGATTACTCCAATGCCTTGCACTCCGCTTAAACCAGGATCTGGTACAAAACCATTCCCGGGTTTAAAAGTAGATATAGTCGATGAAGAAGGTAAGCCAGTTAAAGATAACGAAGAAGGTTACCTGGTAATAAAAACTCCTTGGCCGGCAATGCTGAGAACAATTTGGAATGATCCTGATAGATATATTGACCAGTACTGGACTCGTTTCCCCGGAATGTATATGACAGGAGATTCAGCAAGAAGAGATGAAGATGGCTATTACTGGATTATAGGAAGAGTTGATGATGTAATTAAAGTTTCAGGATATCGACTTGGCACAGCAGAAATTGAAAGCGCATTAGTCAGTCATCCATCAGTTGCGGAAGCGGCAGCTATAGGACTTCCACACGAAATAAAAGGTCATGCAATCCATACGTTTGTTATTCTGAAAACAGGCTATCAAAAAAGTGATAAGCTTATTGAAGAACTAAGGCAGCACGTCGGGCACGAAGTCGGACCAATAGCAAAACCTGAGCATATTGAAATTGTTGATTCTCTTCCCAAAACCAGAAGCGGAAAAATTATGCGAAGAGTGTTAAAAGCACGTGCTTTAGGAATTGATCCTGGAAATCTTTCTACTTTGGAGGAGTGATCGATTCTAAAATAATAATGCAATTGAGAATTCATTATATTAAGCAGGGATTATGAAAAATTTTAGAATATAACTGTTGGAGAAACACCATATGGAAACAAAAAAAATAATAGAAGAAGTCATTTCACTTCCCGTTGAAGAAAGAGCTCTAATCGCCGATTCTATTTTAAGAAGCCTCAACCCTGTTGAATCAGAAATAGATAAAAAGTGGATAAAGATTGCCAAAGACCGATTAAATGATTTAAAGTCGGGCAAGATTAAAGCTGTCCCTGGAGACGAAGTGTTTAATAAAATCTGGAAGAGATTTTCTACGTGACGTATTCTTTCCATCCCGAAGCTGAATTAGAGTTCCTTCTAGCCATAGATTTTTATGAAGATAAAGAATCAGGATTAGGTCGCGATTTTGCTTTAGAAATTAATTCAACCGTTGAACGAATCCTTACTTATCCAGATGCCTGGCCCGTAGTTGAAGAAGATATTAGAAGATCCCTAGTCAAAAGATTTCCATTCGGAGTCCTTTATTCCAAACTCGAAGAAGAAATTGTAATAATTGCTGTAATGCATCTAAATAGGGAACCAGAATATTGGAAAACAAGAATTTAGTTGATTGATTAGTTAATTTTTATGCGTACAGCACCCATCTTAAAAATTGTATAAAAGGCAAATGTGGTTTCCCCTGTTTGAATTACTTCTGCTGAAAAAGAATAAACAGAACCTTTCGAGCTCGCAATCTGTTTATTAAGAAAGTGTTAACTATATCACTCCCTATTTGTTTTAGTAATGCACTTAATTAAGTTTTCCCGACAAATTTCAAATTATTAGCATGGATTCAAAAAACGCAGATCTTTCTTCATTGAGGATTGATCGTTCAGAAAATAATAAAGGCAAAAGCAAGTCGAAGTACTTTATTTATGCTATAGCAGCAATAATAATTGCAGCAGCAGGATATTTTCTTCTCAAATCATTTTCAAGCTCCGCTCTTGAAGTTAAGATGATAACTGTGCTTAAACAGACACCCGGCAGATCAAGCGCAGTTTTAACCGCGAGCGGATATATTGTAGCTCAAAGAAAAGCTTCGGTGAGTTCTAAAGGCACAGGCATTTTAGTATATCTTGGTGTTGTTGAAGGTGACAAAGTAAAGCAGGGGCAAATTATTGCTAGGCTTGACGACAGGGATATTGTAGCTCAGCTAGATGAAGCAAAGTCCAGCCTTCAATTATATAAAGCGCAGATGAAGGAAGTTGAAAATAATTACAACCGTGAAAAAGAACTATTTCAGCGTGAACTATCTTCGCAGCAGTCATTGGATCAGGCTGAAACTGCTTACAAATCTTTATTAGCAAATATTGATATGGCGGATGCAAGAATTAGAGCTGCTGAAGTTGCTCTGGAGAATATGATTATCCGTGCACCGTTTGATGGAACGGTTCTTACAAAAAATGCTGAAGTGGGAGAAATTGTAGCTCCGTTTGGTGCGAGTACAACTTCCCGTGCTGCGGTAGTTACAATTGCTGATATGAATTCTTTGATGGTTGAGACAGACGTTTCAGAATCAAATATCGAAAAAATTAAACAAGATACCGATTGCGAAATTGTATTAGATTCCAATCCTGGAAAAAGTTACCAGGGATATGTTTTTAAAATCGTTCCGACAGCAGACAGATCAAAAGCTACTGTTTTGGTGAAGGTTGGATTCAAGAGTTACGACAACAGAGTTTTGCCTGAAATGAGTGCAAAGGTTTCTTTCCTTTCAGAAAAAAGTAAAGAGGAAGAAGAACAAATTCCTTTGCTAACCGCTCCACTTTCAGCAGTTGAAGATTTGGATGGAAAGAAAGTAGTTTACATAGTTGTCGATGATAAATCTTTTCAAAAAGAAATTTCAACGGGTCGTTTATTTGGTAACTATGTTGAAATAATTTCAGGTTTGGATGAGGGCGAAAAGATTATTGATAACCTGAATGAAAAAATAAAAGATGGTGTTCAGGTTAAAGTTTTGTAAAGAAAATTAAATGGAGTTTAAATGTCTTTAATTCAAATAAATAATATTTCAAAATCATATTGGCGGGATAGTCTTGAAATTCCTGTACTAAATAACGTAACTATGGAAGTTCCTGAAGGTGAGTTCATTGCCTTGATGGGTCCTTCCGGTTCGGGTAAAACTACATTGCTGAACCTTATTGGCGGAATTGATAAACCTTCAAAAGGCAGTGTTGTGATTGATGGTAAAGAAATTTCCGGCTTTGGTGAATCAGCATTAGCAAAATGGAGGTCAGATAACGTTGGTTTCATTTTTCAGTTTTATAATCTGATACCTGTGCTCACTGCCTTCGAAAATGTTGAGCTGCCGCTTTTACTTACAAATCTTAATAAGGCAGATAGAAAAAAGAAAGTTGAATTTGCTCTCGGAATAGTTGGACTTGGAGATCGAATCCATCATTACCCAAAGCAACTCTCCGGCGGACAGGAACAAAGAGTAGCTATAGCAAGGGCAATAGTAACAGATCCAAAGATTATTGTTGCTGATGAACCAACGGGTGATCTTGACAGAACTTCTGCGGAAGAAATTTTGACTTTAGTAGAGCGGCTGAATAAAGAATTTAAGAAAACGATCATTATGGTAACGCACGATCCTCACGCTGCAGAAAGAGCACATATTATCAGGCAACTGGAAAAAGGAGATTTCGTTTAAAAAGCTATGAGAATATTAAAATTAATTTTCAAAAATGCTCTCAGGCATAAGTTAAGAACTATATTAACTATAGTCGGAATTTCGATAGCTGTCATCGCATTTGGTTTACTTCGCACTGTTGTTACAGCCTGGAATTCTGGTGTTGAAGCCTCCGCTGCAAATCGTTTGATTACACGACAGGCAATTTCATTTATTTTTCCTCTTCCATTGGCTTACAGAGATCAGATTGCACAAATCCCGGGTGTTGATGCCGTAACTTATGCTAACTGGTTCCAGGGAGTTTATATTGACAAGAACCAGTTCTTTGCAAGACTTGCCGTTGATGCTGAAACTATGTTTGATGTGTATCCCGAATTTCTGCTCTCGGATGAAGAGTATCAAACATTTTTAAAGGAACGAAACAGTTGTATTATCGGTCAATCAATAGCGGAACAATATAATTTGAAGATTGGTGATTTGATGACAATCGAAGGAGATATCTATCCCGGCGATTGGCAGTTTGTAGTTCGTGGAATTTATAAACCAAGAGATAAAACTACTGATGCTACTCAGATGTTTTTTCACTGGAATTATCTGAATGAAAGAATGATTGAAATGGGAGTTGGCAGAGATAACGAAGTTGGCTGGTATATTGTGAAAATTAAAGATCCATCACAGACTGGAAATGTATCCGAGCAAATTGATGCGTTGTTTAAAAATTCACGTGCAGAAACAAAAACTGAATCCGAGAGAGCATTTCAACAGGGTTTTGTAGCAGCATCCAGTGCAATCATCACATCGATGAATGTAATTTCATTTGTGATCATTGGAATAATAATGCTCGTACTTGGTAATACGATGATTATGTCTGCAAGAGAAAGAACACGTGAGTATGCTGTCTTCAAAACAATCGGTTTCTCTGGTGGTCATATGATTGGGCTAATACTTGGCGAATCGCTTTTTATTTCTGCTCTTGGCGGTGCATTAGGGTTATTCCTCAGCTTTCCGATTATTGAAGGATTCGGTGCAGTGATTCCCAGAGGTTTCTTCCCTGTGTTTGAGCTGGAACCTATTACACTTGTGTTTGCAGTTTCATCAGTGATATTAATAGGAGTTGCAGCATCACTTTTCCCGATTCAGAAAGCATTAAGAACAAGTATTGTTGATGGGCTCAGGTTTATTGGTTAAAATCATTTTGTCATTTAATAAAAATTTATTCGAATGAAAATTCCTTTTAAATACACGATTAAAAATTTCACGTCACGAAAGCTTACAACTTTCATTACAATATTTGGTGTTGCATTAGTTGTTTTCGTTTTCGCTGCTGTTTTAATGATGGCTTATGGAATTCAAAAAACACTTAAAGCTACAGGTTTGCCTGATAACGTTTTAATTACAAGGAAAGCTGCTAATGGAGAAATCTCAAGCATAATAGAAGGCGAAGTGCAGGATGTTATCAGAACACTCTCTAACATTGCCGTGAATAAAAATGGCAAACAAATCATTTCAAAGGAACCGGTGGTTATAATCAATCTTGAAAAAATTAGCGGCGGTATGAGCAATGTTACAGTCAGAGGTGTTTCCGATGTTATTTTTGATTTAAGACCACAAGTTAAAATTATTGAAGGCAAGATGTTCAACTTTGGCTTGCGTGAACTTATAGTTGGTTCAGCAGTAACATCAAGATTTCAGGGAGCGAAGATCGGAGATGTTGTGAAATTTGCTGGAGATAATTGGCAGATTGTTGGTGTGTTTGATTCTGATGGAAGCGGATTTGATTCGGAAATGTGGGGAGATTCACAGGCATTGCTGAATGCATTCAATCGTGGAAGTGCAGTATCATCACTTACACTTAAGCTTGATGATGTAAATAACTTTGAAGCATTTAAAAAGAATTTTGACTTCGACAGAAGGCTTCAGCAATTTGAGGCAAAGATTGAACAGAAATATTTTGAGGAACAATCTGAGCTGATGGCAAACTTTATACGCATTCTAGGAATCTTCATTACAATAATTTTCAGCTTCGGTGCTACTATTGGTGCAATGATAACAATGTATGCCGCAGTTGCAAACCGTACCGTTGAAGTCGGTGTACTCCGTGCACTTGGCTTTAAACGAAGAAGCATTCTTGTAGTTTTCTTAATTGAATCTTTGGTTATCGCAATCTCCGGTGGAATAGTCGGACTTTTCCTTGCTTCCTTCCTTCAGTTCTTCAATATCTCAACTCTGAATTTTGGTTCTTTTGCTGAACTCTCTTTTGGTTTCAGTCTTTCTCCGACGATAGTTATATCCTCACTTTTATTTGCAGTTTTGATGGGAATACTTGGCGGCTTTCTGCCATCAGTACGAGCAGCAAGACTGAACATTGTGAATGCGTTGAGAGCTGCTTAGCTTTTTTATTCTGTCAAAAATCAAGTGTATAAACAGACTTTAGTTTAATATATATTTGAACCCGTAATTTATTTCTCATTTTTAATAGCAGATGCGGGTACAGGCACTTTCTACTCTATATTTTCTTGTTTTAGTTCTGTCGATTATTCCTATCGAACTAATTAAACCACAGCAGCCCGGCAACCTCCGCGGATTTGTCACTGATTCTACAAACGGTGAAGCACTTGTCTTCTGCAATGTATTCCTTAAAGAGATAAACACCGGTGCTTCCACAAATGAAAGAGGATTATACCTTATCAAATCAATTCCATCCGGCAAAGAATACGAGGTTACAGTTTCTTATGTTGGTTATAAAACTAAAACTTTGAATGTGTTTATCCAGCCTGCTGTAGTCACTCAGCTTGACGTTAAGCTTACCCCTTTGAGAGTAGAATTGCAAACCATTGAGAAAGTCGGTGAAAAAGTAATTAGAGAGAACACAACCGATATCAGTCTCGAAAGAATATCCGTGAAGGAAATTGAAATACTTCCCAAAGGAGTTGAAACCGATATCTTTCGAACACTTCAATATATTCCCGGTGTAAGCACAACAGGAGATGTTACTGCAAAATTTTATGTGCGCGGCGGCAGCGGGGACCAAAATTTAATTTTGCTCAATGGAGTTGAGATTTATAATCCATTTCACTCGCTCGGACTTTTTAGTGTAATCGATCCGGATATGATCAACAGCATTGAATTTTATAAAGGAGGATTTACTTCTGAATACAGCGGCAGGGTTTCCTCTGTTATGGATGTTATTTCAAAAGATGGAAACAAAAACAGGCTTGGCTTTAAAGGAGGTCTCAGCTTTTTAACAGCCAAAGGTTTGCTTGAGGGTCCAATTCCTAATGGTTCATTTATGATCACCGGCAGGATGAGTTACAATAACGATGTGTTGAAAAATTTTTTCAATGAAGAAACAATTCCGATTGATTTTTATGATCTTTCCTTCAAGCTGAATTATTCGAGTGAAGATATTTTTGAAAATGCAAAGTTCGCTGTATTCGGATTTTTATCGAATGATAATGTTGATTATCAGGATCCTCTTCGGGAGCAGTTCAAATGGAATAATAATCTTTTTGGGTTCGAATGGCTTCAGATTTATGATGTGCCTTTATTTTCGCGGCTCGGTATTTCACTAAGCTCGTTTGAAGGTGAAGTGATTCCAAATCTCAGCAGCTTGAAACCTCGTTATAACGAAGTAAAAGATTTTACTATCACCTTCGATATGAATGTTGTATACGAGAATCGTGATGAAATTGGTTTGGGATTAAAGTTGAAAACGGTTGATGCAAAATTCAGCCAGACTAATTTTGTTGGAGTTCAAAGTAATGTTGAAAAATTTGCTGGCAACCTGAGTCTGTATGGTAAATATAAATTTTTGCAGTGGAAAAATTTCGGATTGGATGCCGGAACAAGATTCAATGTTACCGGATTAAGCAGTCAGGGCGGTGGATTTTTTGAACCGCGTATAAGTATGACTTACAGATTCCTTCCTTTTGTGGCATTCCAGGCTGCGTGGGGAATTTATCAGCAGGAAATGTTAACTGTCTCTGATGAAAGCGAAATCATTTCAATCTTTGATCCATGGATAATCACCCCCGATTATTTAAATCCTGCAAGATCAATTCATTACATAGCCGGGCTGGATTTTGACGTCACCAGAGGAATCAGTTTTTCTGTTGAAGGATATTATAAAATTATTCATTACATCCCGATTGTCAACGATCAGAAATTTACAGCTTCTGATCCTGATCTTTTATCTGGCACAGGTGAGTCTTATGGTTCTGAGTTTTCACTCAACTATAGTCTCGATCCATTAAATGTCACAACCTCATACTCTTTAAGCTGGGCTTATAAAGAAGTTGACGACTGGCTTTATTATCCAAAATATGATGCAAGGCATGCAGCTAATATTATTGTAGAGTTGAATATCGGCAGTGGATGGATTGCAAGTTCGATATGGAATTTTACATCGGGATATCCGTTCACCGAGATGATAGGATTTTATGATAAATATTTTCTTACCAACATCTACTTGAGCGGGCAGGGCAGCGGCGAATTTGACCCTTACACTTATCTCGGTGATAAAAATGTTGGAAGGCTTCCTGCATATCATCGTTTAGACCTGAGTCTGATTAAGCGATTAAGTTTGTATTGGGTTAACATAGAACTCGGTGTGAGTGCAATAAATGTTTATGACAGAGCAAATATTTTTTACTTTGATCGTGACACCGGAGAAATTGTGAATATGCTGCCATTTCTTGTGACCGGTACTTTGAAGGTGGAATTATGAAATCCTTCAGAGTAATATTATTCTTTTTAATTGGATTCGTTTTCATATCCTGCGAGGAAGATTTCAATCCTTATGGGGATTACTTTGAGAGGTATGCTTTCACTTGTATTTTAAAAAGCGACCAGAATTATCAGACAGCAACATTATTTAGAAGCTACCGACCGGATGGTTACGATCCATCTACTTATACTGAAGATCCATCTATAATTGGTGCTGATATCCGGGTGTGGTATAATGATTCTGTTTTTGTATTCAGAGATTCTTCAGTTGCAAGAGTGGATACATCCAGATATAAAACTCCGTTTAATTTTTATTACAATGATAAATTTAGAGTAGGGAACAAAAAAACAATCGAGCTGGAAGTGTTACTCCCAAATGGTAAAAGACTGCGTTCAACTTCTGTAACGCCGGGACAAATAAATTATAATGATCAGAGCGATGTAATAATTCCTGCAGGTGGAAAATCAATCATTCAGATTATCTGGAATACATTAGATGAAGGAACTTTCTTCGCTCCAAGAATGGCAATTAGGTATAAACAGAATATCAACGGCGAAATTGTAGAGAAGACCAAAGATGTTCCTTATAAATATGTGAACCAGGGAGGTAGTCAGGCACCAGTTTACCCTGCGCCTTCTGCTTCGGCTACAATTGTTTATGATCTTTCAGCAATTACAAAAACTCTTGAAGAGATTTCAGCAGGAGATCCCAATAAGCAAAACTATTCTATACTTCAAAAAATAATTTTTTCAGTAGCTGCTTTTGATTTACCAACATCAAGATACGTATCATCAACCAGTGGAAATATTGATGATTTAACAGTGAGTGTTGATGTCGCTGATTACACAAACATTGAAGGCGGATTTGGTTTGTTTGGCTCTTATTCGAAAAGAGACTACACTAGATTAAGATTTATGGAAGATTATATTGAATCTTTTGGTTACAATTTTATAGTTGAAAATTAGCTTTAGCAGATTGCAAACTTTATTAAAAATAAATAGAAGTTTTTTTCATCTCGCATCAATTATCTTGATGATTTTAATAATCATTGGATGCGATAAAGAAGTATCACGTTCACCGGTTGAGTCCGATCCTCCGGAGGGTTTCATTTATATAAATTCAGTGCCTTATAGATTTACAATTTTTCTAAATGACAAAAATACCGGCAGGTTAACTCCTGATAGTATTTCCTACATCGAAGCCGGTGATTATGAAATCACCCTCAAGAAAAAATATTTCAAAGATACATCGCTTGTTGTTACACTGGCTGCAAATGAAAAATTACAGATAAGTATTGATATTGCCTCCAATCCTTCGATGTATGGTAATCTATCGCTTCAAACTTCTCCTGCAGGTGCTGAGATAATTATAAATGATTCGGCAACAGGTAAAATTACACCTTCTACATTCTCTGGTTTATTCCCCGGAGAATATATAGTCAAATTTAAGTTACTTAATCATAGGGGAGAAGAAATTATCGCTGTGGTTCAGAGTAGTAAAACCAATAACTACGACGAAGAGCTTCGCGATACTTCAGTATGGGTTGATTATCAGGTTTTTAATTCAGGAATTAGTTCAAATAACTTAACCGCAATTACCATTGATCAGAATAATGTAAAATGGATTGGTTCACTTGACAGGGGTTTAATAAGATTTGATGAGCTCAGTTTTACTAATTATGAAGTTGCTAACTCATCAATACCTGCGAATAAAATTAATTGTATCGCTGTTGATAATCAGAACAGAATTTGGGTAGGAACAGATTTTGGAATCGGAATCTTTAATGGCAGCAGCTGGATTACTTATAACAGAAATAATTCAGGACTGACATCAGAATTCATAAACACAATCAAATTTGATAACACTGGTAGTGCATGGATAGGAACAACGTCAAACCTGGTTAAGTTTGATGGAAGCAGCTGGACTTTA
>DATIJX010000079.1:0-25878 GCA_035478175.1 Ignavibacteriaceae bacterium | reverse complement strand
AGTCAGATTACCGCCATAAACACCCTGGAATTTGAAGGTTACCGGATCAAAACTAAGTTTAGCAAATCCTGTAAAAGCCAGTGATGATACTGTATTATCAGTCTTAATATTTTCCGTTGTAACTATTCTTGGTGTTAGCTGTTTATAATCAATCCCGGCTCCGGCAAAAATTTCCTTGCCTGAATACTGAAGTTGAGCATTGAGATTCGGCACAACAGAGTTGCGCAAATATGTACTTGTAAATCCATTCGGACCATTACTTGCAAAATCACGCTGACTTGCCGCAACGGCAATTAACTTTAATTTATCAATTGAATAAGTAAATCTGATCTGGGGATTTCTAGAAAAAGGCTGGAACGGAGCGCCTGTGTTAAAAGATACAACACCGGGAAACATTTCAACAATAAACATAGGGTGCCAGGCCTGACCAACGAGCAGAGATGTTTGTTCCCAATCAAGTTTTACAAACGCATGCCGCAGTCTGAATCCGTTTATATCAGCATCAGAAGTTCCGAAGAATTCACCTTCAAGAACTGCAGATGGTTTAGCCCCAATTACTTCCGGACCGGTTATTTTTGCATTAGCGCGTGATTGTATAGAAAGGATGTTGAAAGATGATTTATCATTAATGTCATTGCTGTTAATATCTAAATTTTCATCCTGCGGATAAATCAGAAAATGACCTTCTCTTATTGTTACTGATTGCCTTGTATCATAAAAGATATCAGTTTTAACAAAACCGGAAAAAGTTATTCCAAAAGATTGTTTATCTGTTTGTGAAAATAGTAAAGAGGAGAAAGTGCAAAGAAGAAGTAATAATTTTTTCATACTTATTTTCCCTCAGATCAATAATGATATTTTAGTTAAAGAAAATCCTTCGGGGTTTTGAAAATATAATTTAATATAAACCACCGAAGGATCTTAAGTCTTAATATTTATTCTGCGCCAACACCAAGGTAAGTGCGAAGTTTTTCATCTTCAAATTTTTCCTCAGCACTTGGTTCCTTTGTTAATTTAGAAACTATATATGCTGCAAGGAAAGCGGCACTCATTGAAATCAGTGCCGGATTTTTTAACGGGAAGATTGCGGACTCATTTCCCATAATATCTACCCAAACTGTCGGGCTTAAAATTATAAGTAATACCGACAAGCTTGCCCCTGTGACTATACTTGCCACAGCTCCCTTTGTAGTAAATTTTTTCCAGAGTATTGATAAAAGCAGAGACGGGAAATTAGAGCTTGCTGCAATTGCAAAGGCAAGACCAACCATAAACGCAACATTCTGTCCTTTAAATGTAAGTCCGAGGATGATTGCAAGAAGGCCTATCATTAAAGTGGAAATACGTGCAACTCTAACTTCACCGGCTTCATCTGTTTTTCCTTTTTTAATAACATTCACGTAAAGATCGTGTGATAAAGTTGAAGCACCAGAAAGCGTTAGTCCGGCAACCACCGCAAGTATTGTAGCAAATGCAACTGCTGCAATAAATCCGAGGAAGAATCGTCCTCCTACTGATTCTGCTAATAACAATGCAGCCATATTACCGCCTTTGTCAATACTGCTAATGACATCCTGACCAACTAAAACCATCGCACCGAAACCAATAATAAAAGTTAAGATATAGAAGTAGCCAATGAAACCTGTTGCAATGAATACAGATTTTCTTGCCTGCTTAGCATCCGGTACAGTAAAAAATCTCATTAGTATATGTGGCAATCCGGCAGTTCCTAAAATTAATGCAAGACCAAGCGATACAGCGTCCCACGGATTAGTTACAAATCCACCCGGTGAAAGAACAGCATCTCCATATTTTGCGGCAGCCTGTTCAAAGAGAGAAATTGGATTCATTCCAAAACTTGCAAGAGTCATTATAACTAAAAAAGTTGCACCAGATAAAAGTAATACGGCTTTGATTATCTGCACCCACGTTGTTGCAAGCATTCCTCCGAAAAGAACATAAGATATCATAACAAGTCCAACAATTATCACAGCAATTTCATATGGCAATCCGAACAAAATATTTATCAAAGCACCGGCACCGACCATCTGTGCGATAAGATAAAACACTATTGTCATGAGCGAACCGACAGAGGATGCAATTCTTACGGGCTTTTGTTTAAGCCGAAAAGCTACAACATCAGCAAATGTAAACTTGCCCAGGTTTCTTAATGGCTCAGCTATCAAAAACATTACAAGCGGCCACCCGACTAAAAATCCAATTGAATAAATCAAGCCGTCATAACCTTTTAATGAAACCATTCCGGCAATTCCTAAAAAGGAAGCTGCACTCATATAATCTCCTGATAGTGCTAATCCGTTTTGAAATCCGGAAATGTTTCTGTCAGCCGCATAAAATTCTGAAGTTGTTTTTGTTTTTTTTGCGGCCCAATAAGTTATGACTAAGGTAATCGCAACGAATGCAAAGAAAATTATAATCGAAGCTATATTTACCTGTCCCAAGGTTGTTTCAATAGTTCCCAATAGAAGTTCTCCTAAAATCTGTTTAGTTAATGAGATGTTATAACTGTTACTTTTCTAAAATTTCATTACGAAGTTCGCGGACTGCCTTATCATACTTATTGTTAGCCCAGCGAGTATAAAATCCAGTTAACAACCAGGCAAAAACTATAATGCCAATACCTATTGGTAAACCAATTGTTATGTGCTCACCGATTTTTACTGCAAGCAGTTCTTTATAAAAGGCAATTGTAAGCATAAAACCGAAGTATACAATCAGCATAAGCGCAGTTAATGAGAGGGATACTGTTAATCTTTTTTTTACAAGATTTTTAAATTTTTCTGAATCAAGGATTTCTTTTACACGACTCGCCTGAATGCCCATAAACTCTCCTGTATTGTTTGGATGAAGGTTTTCCGATAAGTAATTTTTAAGCAAAATTACTGACGAAAATTAGAGCAAAACGGCTACATTTCAAAAGTTGGGGAGAGTAATAGTCAACATGGTTAGTTATTATATTCAGCGGACAAAAGTTACTTTATAAGATTTTAGCTCCTTTAAAATCCATATTTATTTTATTTCTCAGATCCGCTAAAACATCGAAGTGACTTTTAAGAAGCTGTTTATCAACATCAGTCAGACCGGCAGGATTTACTATGTTATCAATTTCAATATTATTATCATAACAATCTATCTGATGTTTTAATCTAAGGCGCATTAAAAAGTTATAGCAGTAGGATACACTTTTATAAACTGCGTTTGAAAGAACACCTTTATCATTTATTGCTTCGAGACGCCGGTAGGTATTCGTTTCATTCAGCTTTTGCTTGATTGTGTACAGCCGGGCAAAATCAACTACCGGCAGCAGTAAAAGTTTTATATCAACAGGAGCTTTAAGCTTCTGCATATTATCAGGAATGTTTATGTTCAGTACGCTTTCACTCATATATATGAAAAACGTATTGAAACTTGCTGTAACGTGATGTATATGCTTTTGAAGATGCGCTGAAAGTTCCTCGTCTCCGTAAACATTGCGGAAATCAAAAAAGATCTTTATGTCAAGAAGATCCTGCGGGTTTGAAGAAGTTACCCACTCTGTAAAATATCTTTTCCAGGTAGAATACGGCTGACACCACTTATTATTCTTAGCCATTATGTTGCCCTTACAATACCGGTATCCGGCAATTGCAAGATTATCGCAAATTATTTCTCCAAGCCGGTTGAAATAATGTCTTACCTCTTCTTCTTTTTCCGGAGGAACATCCTCATAAATAATTGCATTATCCTGATCAGTTGCTAAAGTTTGCTCTTCCCTGCCTTCGCTGCCCATTGTAATAAATGCAAACTTAGCCGGAGGCGTTCCCGTTTCTTTTATTGCCAAATCAATTATACGTTTTGTTATTGCATCGGCAATTAAAGTAATAAAGTTTGTTATGCTTTGAATGTTTGTGTTGTATTCAATCAAACTCCTTATAAGAATTAATAACTGATCGCGATATTGAGATATTTTATTTACTGTTTCAGCATTTTCAATATTCTGTATAAAGAAAAGAAAGTTTGTGTAGGATGCATCAAAAATATCATCAATGGTTAATATACCTGCAATTGAATCATCTGCGCGTTTAACTACAAGGCGCCTGATTTTCTTTTTGCGGAATTTAACGAGTGCTTCATATATTGTTGAAGACGGACTTATAGTGTAAATCGGTGAACTCATAACTTTATAAACAGGTTCATCAAAGGCAACTGACGGAGCAATTACACGCTCGCGTAAATCACGATCCGTAATAAATCCGATTTCTTCTCCACTACTTCCGAGCACAAGAATAGCATTGCAGTTATTGGATGTCATAGTTTTTATCGCTTCACTGATCGGAGCGTTATGAGAACAGGTATGAAGTTCTTTTACAAAACCGGCAATTCTTTGTGAAAGAGTCAGAACGGATGTTTGCAGATCGAATATAAGTTTTTCTTTATCCATATCAGTTCTGCGCTGCTCGGATATGTCCTCGATTATTCCATCAATTGAAATTAATTTGCCATGCACGTCTTTAACCATCACCGCGGATAACGAAACAGTAATTATTGTTCCGCTGCTTTTTTTAAGTTGAACAGCTTTGTTCTTAATGAAACCGTGATCAGATAAATTATCTATAATTGAATCTGATAAAAATTTATCTGCAAAGTAATCGAATATTGATCCGCCGAGTATTTCTTCATCGCTCTTAACACCGAGAATATTTTTAAGCGCAGGGTTGATCTCTGTAAACCGTGCATTTCTGTCAGGCAATGCTCTGAAAACTCCAATTGTTAGCTGACTTGTTAAAGCAAGATATTTTTCCTTTGTATAATCAAGTGCTTCTTCAATTTCTTTATTCCGGCTGATATCTTTTACGCTAATTACAACTCCGCTGTTGTTAAGAAATTTTATTGGTGATATTACAAGGAACGCATCTATCTTCTCACCATTTTTCTTAAGTAATTCTGCTTCAAGCTGTTCTGTTGCATCAGAATCACTTTTTCTGCGGAGATTCTTAAAGTCGAATGTTTTTGAATCAGGCAGGCTGCTGAATATTTTAGAAAGTTCTAATTCATTATCACTGTCTTCATATCCAAGCAAATTATAAACTGCCTTATTAAAGAACACCTGCTGATTTTCAAGTATCATTATCAGTCCTTCACCCGAAGCTTCAACAAGCATTCTGTATCGTTCACGTGATTCGCTTAGCTCGGCTTCTGCAATTCTTCTTCTTCTTTCACTATGATAGTTTTGAAATGTGGTGTAGAAAAGAAATAAGGAACTGATAACAGTAATAAGAATTGAAATAGTGATTATATTCTTTTCAATTTGAGTTATCTCTTCTTTTACGTCTTCAATGTAGATTCCGGTTCCAATAACCCATCCCCACGGCTCAAACTTTTTCACATAAGAAAGTTTAGGGACAATTCTCGTCGAATCATCTTTCCATTGCCACATATAATCAACAAAGCCCTCGCCTTTTTCATTAACAACGTTGACCATTTCAACAAATAATTTTTTGTTTTGCGAGTCGTAAACTTCTGTTAGGTCTTTCCCGTTAAGATCCGGGCGATATGGATGAGTTAGCATTGTCGGATGGAGATCAGTTACCCAGAAATAATCTTTCAGTTCCTCTCCATATCTAAGTGTTTTGATCTGATCAACAGCAGATTCCTGTGCTTCGGTTCTGTTAAGCTCGCCGTTCATTTCAAGTCTGTGCCAATTATATATCATACTCTCGGCAGAGTATGTAAGTTCACGGAGCATTTCGCGTTTGCGGTCGAGGATGATGTTTTCAAACTGCGGGATGACCACCCAGAAAAGTGCGACGATAAATAATCCTATCGTCATCAGCGTGGGGAAAAGCACTTTTACATAAGTAATACTTTTTGAAACCGGGTTTGGCTTTTTCATTTACTTGCCTGATATGAGTTAAATGATATCGCTTTAAATTCTTTTTCTGATGTGTCTAAAACCGTAACGCCGTTTAACCTGCTTGTTCTTGCAACACAAGGGATAACTATCCACTGCGGTTCATCAATAAGCTTATGATTTCCAAATCCTGACACACGAAATTTATTCTGATCAACTATAATGGCGCCTTCCGGATGACCGTGACCCGATATACTAACCTTACATTTATTCTCCTTCATATAATCAAAATGTTTGGCAAGATGAAAGGGTTCGCGGGGAAAATAAATTGCCGAACCGGAAAAATCAGGGTAGCAAAAATGCGAGAACAAAAAATTAATATTATCGTATTCTCTTATTTCAATTTCATTCAAACTGCGAAGGTATTCTTTTGCATCATCGCTTAGATGACACTTTAATTCATTATCTTCATAAAGCCAGATCCTGTTCCTTGCCTTTTTTGCGCGCACTTCATAATCGAGTTCATACCAGTTATCTGTGTAATCAAAACCAAATTTATGATGCGGTGTTTTTTTTACTGTATAAAGGTCGTGATTACCGGTTACAACAACAGAACAGTTTTCTCTTACTAAACGAACACACTCCTCTGCGTCTCTTGTTTCAATGTAACGGTAAAAGGGAATGGTGAAGCCGACTATATCGCCAAGGCAAATTATTGTATCACATTTTTCATTTGATAGAATTGAGAGGGCTTTCTCAAGGTTCTGAACATCTTCGTGGATATCTGTAATAAAACCTAATTTCATTTATTAACCGGAACAAAATGAATTTCTGTAAAATGTTTCCTCACAAAAGCTAATGTTCGTTACAATTAAAAACAAGAATTTAGAGATCTCCGGATATTTTATTGTTTTACATCAGATTTGGTTTTCGTTATCTGTAGCATTTTTTTATTGATTGAGAAGTGATGATGCCAGGAAATATAAACGAAGAGGAAACTGTTTAGGCTGTGTTATTACCAGTATTTCCTGCCGACAACAAATTTAATTGGGAAAGATGCTTTTAAGGTAACCTCATTTAATGTTCTGCTCAATTACGTTGAGAAGGGTCCAGGAGAAGGTCAATCTTCTTAAATAATCTTTACCCCTAATTACAATAAAATATTTTTTTAAAAATAATGCCTCCAATCAAAAATTAATCTTAAGCCAAGATTCCAAACTGTTTTAAGTTCAGGTGTTGACTCAATATCACCAGTTGATTCTAAGACTTCAACATTGCCGGGAATATCAAAGCCACCATAGAGCTGGATAAACATAGAGGATCGCTGACCAACATCGAATGTCTTAAAGGGTCGATACTCAACAATCGGAAATTCAAACAGAGTTGAGCGATACGATAAAATATTTAATTGCCCTTGTCCCTGCGCGTCTGTTGAAACATTAAATAATGCATCACGTTCTTTAGTTCTTCCATAAAAATATACCGCAACTTCCCTTCCAAGTACAAATTGAATCCGTCCAACTGATGTTTCAATACCTGACTGCCAGGGAACAAGTCCTCCGTTTACAGCAGTAACTCCAACTTTAGTTAAGGCTTCCTGATCGATAAAGAATAGAACGGGTGCAAGAATTAATAAATCAAGTGGCAAAATATAGAACGGAAGTCTCAGCCGTCCATTGAATGCAGATCTTCCGGGAATGGCTGCTAATAAGTTTCCGTAATTCTGAAGCTCTGTTGTACCCACGAAACTAGTGGAAGATGAACCATCCTGTCGCCAGCCGGCAGCTAAAAAGATCAGACCATCACCGGATTCATTTAAGACTCCATCAAGACCAACACCGAATCGAGCCGCCACTTCAAGTGTACCAATAAAACCATTGGTTTCCTGGTTTAATCCAAATCCTCCATTGATCAGCGAACCTTTTATAGCTGGAGAGAAGCCAACAAACGTTCCAATTTCTGCTCTGAATCTTGGCAGCTCGCCCAGTCCCTGAATAAGAGCAGGAACAGGAGTTTTAATGAATACATCAGTTAAAAGTTTTTCAAACGCAGGATTAGATCCGCGCAGCGGCAGATAATTATTTTGGCACACATTGAAATTTTCCGGGCCCGGAATTTTATCGTTTCTTTTATAGATGATTTCAGGATATTTGCCAAGAGCCGCATCGAGTAATTGTTCCAGACTTATCTTTACTACTTTTGCTGCTCTGTCAGCATCTTCGTATCTCATCCATGCATCACCGGTGAGAACGACATTTTCTCCTTCCCAGGTGCTTGTATTCAATCCCATTTCATTATAATAATCGTGTGTTCCTTTTCTTTGAGAAGCATCTCCCCAGGTACCAGCAACATGACCTGATGCAAAAACATCTTGCAAAAAGTGAATTGCAAAAGCTTCATCAGCTAGCGCCGATAATATTATAATCGAACGCTCTTCCTGAGTAAGATTATTGTCCCCTAACAATGATGCTTTTGATAATGCAGAATAGTGATACCATGCATATGCAGCAATTGCATTTAGTTCTACCCCTTCATCTGTGCAGGAGAGTATGTAAGAAATCGCATCCATATTAACATCCTGAAGAGAAAGCAGAAAATGCACGTTGTTTGACCCGGCTCTTGTTGCATAGCCCGGATCTGCTCCTTGCAATTTAATATCTGAAGTTCTTAATGCATTGATGCGTCCCGCTCTATCTTCAGCAGATGCAATATCTATTTTTAACTGTGCCGTAATGTCTGCTACTTTTAATATCCAGTCAGTTTGAAGAATATTATATAACATATTTTCGGCTGAGCAGGAATGGTCCCCGGCAATAGCTGGCCATGCTGCGTAATCAATTTTTTTCGGTTTGGTAAGTTGTTGAAGGTCTATTGGTGATTCTGTTAACCTGAACTCATATCCAATTCTGGCTTGTGTCCAAAGATCATCTAATATTGTGCGATGAGTATCTGTAAGCTTTGTGATAGCAAAAAGCATTATATCTCTATGCTCAGGATACACCCAGGCGAATACGGGAGTAATGTTTAAAGTCAGGTATATGAATAAGAAGACACCGGCGGAAAAATTTTTTGTCATAATTTACAATAGAAGTTTCGAGGTAAAAAAAATTACTATGAGAAAATATAAATGATTTAATCGATTGTTCTATAATGTGGGAAACTCTATCAGGAATCAGGTTTCTGTTTTGCACGCATATCATTTAACAAGTCATTCCCTTTATCCCAAACACGGATATCAATTCTCTTCATTTGGTGAAGCTGCATCGCTGTATTGAAGTCATATTTAAGAGCGATGGATCTGCAGTCAGCACTTTTGCATAATGAAGGCGCTCGCTCGTGAATGCTGCATCCCGATTCAACTAAATATATACAATCGCCATTGGGTTTATGTGCCAGCATTAGCGCATCCAGAATATACGGATGCTGTTCTGTTAAGTAATCCGCAGGATTATCTTCTTCAGTTAATCTTATTGCGTCACACTGGCAGCAGAGAGTGCAGCCATTGCAGGGGACGAATGTTGTTTTGAGTTTTGAAGCCAATATCACTTAACTGGTTATTTTTTTTCGATATCAAATTACTATTTTATTCCGTGTTGTTAAAAAAATAAATGTATTTATGAGAAATTTTATAAGGATTAAAATCTGCTGCATTTCTTCGATTGGGGAAGCAATGCTTGCAATAAAGTACGGAGCTTCTGCATTGGGGTTGGTTTCGGAAATGCCGAGCGGACCCGGTGTTATTGATGATGCACGTATTAAGGAAATTGTTTCTAAAGTTCCGCCCCCAATTGCAACATTCCTTCTGACAAGCAAGCAGAATGCTGACGATATTGTTATTCAGCATACAAAAACCAGAACGAATACGGTACAGCTTGTTGATCATCTTCCTCAATCTGAATTAATTAAATTAAAAGAGAAACTGCCCGAAATAAAACTAGTTCAGGTTATTCACGTTTTAGGTGAAGAATCAGTTACAGAAGCTTTAAGTGTGGAGGAGTATGTAGATGCCGTACTTCTTGACTCAGGAAATCCAAAACTGAAAGTAAAAGAACTTGGCGGAACCGGACGAACTCATAATTGGGAAATCAGCAGAAAAATTATAGAAGAAGTTAACGTTCCCGTTTTTCTTGCGGGAGGATTAAATCCGGGGAACGTTTTGGAAGCGATACAAACTGTTCGGCCGTACGGTCTGGATATTTGCAGCGGTGTGAGAACCAATAACCTGCTTAATGAAGAAAAATTGAAATTATTTTTCGAAAGCGTAAATAAGTTCAATTTAAATCAGGTTTAATAAATGTTTGGCATCATTTTTAACGTAAACTTTTTTTCTTTACACAAATAATTTTTATTTGACATCGGGAAAACAATTGATATTTTTAATCAACCTGAAATAGAATCATCCGTACGAAAGTTTAAAATTTATTTGCTACTCTAATTAACTAATTATTCATTAATATTATTGAGAGGGCTTATGCGAGTAAAATTTCTACCAGGATTCTTTTTGGTATTAACTCTTCTAATCATCTTACCAAAAATGATATTGGCTCAAGGTGTTACCACCGCTTCTTTAAATGGAGTTGTAAAAGATGCTGATGGCAATCCTCTGCCGGGCGCTAACGTAATTGCCGAGCACATCCCAAGCGGCAGTCAATATGGAGCAGCTACAAGAGATAATGGATTTTTTAATTTACCCAACCTTAGGGTAGGTGGTCCATATACTGTTACTGTGTCTTTCATTGGGTATAACCCGCAAAAGAAGGAAGACATAAATCTAAACCTCGGCCAGGACTTTCGAATAGAGTTCACCTTAGAAAACCAGGCTGTCACTGTTGGTGAAGTTGTTGTTACTGCCGAGCAAGATGCAGTACTTAACAGCAACAGAACGGGCGCAGCAACCTACGTTGATGTAGAGCAAATTCAAACTTTGCCCACTATCAAAAGAAGCATAAGAGATCTAACCAGGCTAGATCCTCGCAGCGACGGCAACTATAGTTTTGGCGGGAAGAACTGGCTATATAATAATATTTCTCTCGACGGTTCATATTTTAACAATCCATTTGGATTAGATGACCCGGCACCGGGGGGACAGACGAGTGCAGAGCCGGTTCCGTATGATGCCGTTGAGCAGGTTCAGGTATCAATTGCACCATATGATGTGCGTCAGGGTGGTTTTACTGGCGCAGGTATAAACGTTGTAACGAAATCTGGAACTAACCGTTTCCAGGGATCTTTATATAGTTTCTTCAGAAATGAAACTCTTCTGGGAAATACTGTTAGTGATAATGAGGTAATTGCAAACCCGGATTTATTTTTTAATCAATCGGGTTTTTCAGTGAGCGGACCAATTGTTGAAGACAAATTATTTTTCTTTTTGAATGGCGAACTTGAACGCAGAGAGGATCCGGGAACAAACTTTGTTGCCAATCAAGGTGGTGATGTGGTGTTTGGTGAGTCTCGGGTAAGTGCAAGTGTTATGGATTCAATCAGAACAAGAATGAAAGAAGTCTATAATTATGAAACAGGCGAATATGAAGGTTTCATCCACGATACTGAAAACGAAAAAATATTACTCAAGCTGGATTGGAACATTAATGAGAGTAATAACCTTACATTCAGATATAACAGGCTTGATGCAAGAAGAGATTTACCACCCCACCCATTTGTTCTTAGTTCTGGTGGCCGGGGACCGAACGAAACAAGTTTACCATTCCAAAACTCAGGCTATAAAATAAACAATAAGCTCAACTCATACGCTGTCGAATTGAATTCAAGGTCAGAAAGCTTTGCAAATAGATTCTTCGCAAGTTATAACAGATTCAGAGATAACAGAGATCCATTTAGTGAACCTTTCCCTACAATACAAATTGATGTGGACGGGGTAAACTATACTACCATCGGGCACGAACCTTTTTCCATCCATAATATATTGGATCAGGATGTTTTGCAGATAACTGATAACTTTAGTTACTTCCTTGGTCAACACGTCGTTACCGCTGGAAGTACATTTGAGTATTTTAAATTCTTTAACGCATTCAATATTTTCCGGTATGGGTTGTTTATGGTTCCAAGCCAATTTGGCGGAACAACCTTTGGCTCTCTTGATGAATTCTTTGATGCCACCGACCCGACTTCCGAAAATTTTATTGATTTTAGAGCATCTTATGTAGACCCGACGGCAGGGAGTCCATTTAAAGGTGAAAACATAGAAGTTGGTCAACTATCATTCTATGTTCAGGATGAATTCAGTGTTTCTCCCGTATTTAACCTAACAGCAGGTGTAAGAGTAGACCTGCCAATGTATTTCACAGAGCCTGTAGATAACCCATTCTCAAGAAGTTTGGCTCTTCTGGATCAAGATGACAATTCTGAAACAATCGATCAAAGTAAACTTCCCGGTGTTCAGACATTGTTTTCCCCAAGAGTAGGTTTTAACTGGGATATTACAGGAGACAGAAAAACACAATTGCGTGGAGGCACAGGAATTTTCACAGGTCGCCTCCCATTTGTTTGGGTGGGGAATGTTATCTCAAATCCTGGTCCCAATTCAAATCTTTATCCTAATGCCGAGCCCGTTACCTCTCAGGACGATGCTGTTTTACAGCAGTCGTTTGATCTTAACGGAATGGTTGAAGACTTTAAGTGGCCGCAGGTCTGGAATTCTAATATTGCTGTTGATCACCTATTGCCAGGTGGCTTGCTCGGAACAATTGAATTTATTTACGGAAAAGATTTAAATTCAATATATGTAAGGAATGCTAACCTGACCGAGCCGGTTAGATATCTAAAAGATGGGAGACCATATTATACAGATGCTGGTGGTAACAACCGTTTGAATACTTTCGTGCCGGTTGATGGCGACACTATTCCTTTCTTTGGTGGAGTTTATGTAATTGATAATTCTGATGAAGGTTATCATTACAGTGGAGCAATTCAGTTGAGAAAGCAATTCGATTTTGGTTTGCAGACCGGATTAGCTTATGCTTACCAGGAAGCAAAGAGCTTGCTTAAGTCAACTGAAATAGCGAGTGTTTTATTTGCAGAAAATCCTGTTCAGGGAGACCCGAACAAACCGGAGTTGAGCTATTCCGAATTTGGTATACGTCATCGTATTACAGGTAATGCAATTTATTCCCAAGTTTGGAACGATAATTTTACTTCTCATTTTGGACTATTTTTTGAAGTTGCCGAAGGTAACAGGTTTTCAGGTGCCGGCGGGAACAGATATTCTTTTGTATACGCCGGTGATGTGAACGGTGACGGTCAAACAGGAAATGATCTTATATATATTCCTGTAAGTCAGGAAGATATCAATTTAGTGCCTTATGAAGATGAGGGTGGCCAAACAATTTCTCCTGAGGAACAATGGAACAAGTTGAATGCTTTCATTGAACAGGATGAATACTTAAAAGAACACAGAGGTGAAATTGCAGAAAGATTTGGTGCAGTTAATCCATGGTGGTGGAATATTGATTTCAGATTTATGCAGGATTTTGCCTTCATCCTGGGCAGTATGAGACACACATTCCAGCTTAGTGTTGATATATTAAATCTCCCGAATATGCTTAGCTCTGAATGGGGTGTAAGAAAAATTGCAAGTTCAGCAGCAACTAATCCGCTTGAGTTGGTTGGATTTGATGAAGACGGCGAACCCAACTTTAATTATAAAGGAGCTACAACAACAACCTATGTTGATGATCCGGGTGTTAACTCCCGCTGGCAAATGCAGATTGGGTTGAGGTACTTCTTTCAATAATTAATTATTGAAACATTTGGCCCCCGTGTATGCGGGGGTTTTTGTTTTAAAGAAATGTTACAAAACAAAAAAGGCGTCCGTTTGGGCGCCTTTCAGAATTTAAAACTGGAATAAGTTTTTAGTCACGAGATTTAGCTTCATTAACTACGATATTTCTACCGCCTAATTCCGAATCATTTAAAGCCTTGATGGCTTTGCTAGCATCGTCGGCACTTCCCATTTCAACGAATCCGAATCCTCTTGATCTGCCGGTAGTACGATCCATAACTACTTTAGCAGAAACAACGTTTCCGTGCTCTTCAAATGCTTCTTTTAATTTGTCGTCGTTAACCGACCATGGGAGAGAACCCACAAATAACTTAGTACTCACTAGAACTCCAAAAAAATGTTTAACAAAAATCCGGTCTATTTACCGGAGGATTCAAACCTAATTAAAATAGTTACTATTACCAAATTACTAATTTGGTTGTTTATGGTTTATTTGACAGTGGATTTGAATCAACAATTATTGGTTTTTATTTACAAACCAAAAATTCTTTCGTATAATATGCAAACAGACTGGTTTCGGATGGAATGAAAAGTCAAAATACCAAAACATTTATTCTAAACCCGAGTTTACATCAGTGGCTGGATTGCGAAAAAATCTCCCAGGTAATAAGGCCAGATTATTAAAGCCAACAATCCCTTAAAAAAGGAAAGTTTAAGAAACCCAATTGTGAACAACCAACCTATAAACCACACAGGACCCATTATTCCTGCAACTTCAACTTTTCTACTCATTGTTTTTTCCTTATTAATATTTCTGAATAAGATTTTAAATAAAATAATTAATTTCCCTCAATAATTTACTTATTAAAAAGCGGCGGATGTTTTTTATGGAAATCTGTTGCATCCTGGTATTTCTTGGCGAAAGCAATTAACCTTCCCTCATCAAACAGTCTTCCAATGAAAGTAATGCTTGTTGGAGTTCCATCTTCTGAAAAACCATTTGGCAGAACAATACAGGGATGCCCGGTTAAATTTGTAAGTAATAAGTTATCTCCTTCCCATGACGGTGCAATGTAAAGGTCAACTTCTTTCATCAATTCTTCCATTTGCTGGATGAGTAGATACCTGACTCTGTTTGCATTAATATATTCAACCGCGGGAATGAATCGGGAAGATCGGAAAACATTTGGCCAGGCATTTTTAATTTGCTTGATGAGAAGCTCATCTTTGTTTGTGCGAGTCAGTTCGTCAAAGGCAGCTCCGGCTTCCGCTGATAGAATTATTGAAAGATCATTAATGGGCAACTCCGGTAATTCTATTGGAACTAATTCTGCACCAAGTTCTTTAAGTTTTGAAAGAGTAACGGAATCTTGTGAATGAAAATCGTATTGTTTATCGAAGTCACTTTTTAGATAACCAATTTTTAATTTGCTAAAATCAATTTCGGGTTGATAATTAAATGGGACATCATATAATGTTTGATCAAATCCATCCTGTCCGTTGATGATATTGAAGGCGATTGCAAGATCTTCAGCGCTTCGGCAAATTGCTCCAATTTTATCCATACTCCAGCTCAGAGCCATTGCGCCAGTTCGACTTATTCTTCCATAAGTTGGCCGTAAGCCTGTTGTTCCGCAAACAGTAGAAGGAGTGACAATTGAACCCCATGTTTCGGTGCCGATTGCGAAGGGAAGTAGTCCTGCAGAAACAGAAGAAGCAGAACCTGCAGAAGATCCGCTTGAACCTTTCGTTGTATCCCATGGATTCCTGGTCTTTCCCCTAAACCAAACATCACCCCACGCGAGTTCACCCAAAGTTAATTTTACACAGAGCACAGCACCCGCTTCTTCCAGCTTTTTAATTACTGTTGCATCATCTTCTATCATCTGATCTTTAAATGGAACAGAGCCCCACGTGGTTTTGTAATCCTTAGTTGCCAGAAGATCTTTCACACCAAATGGAATTCCGTGGAGAAGTCCTCTGTATTTTCCTTCAGCGATCTCTGCATCCATTAACTCTGCCTGGTTCATTGCTCTTTCTTCAGTGAAAGTAATTACACAATGAAGCGCTGCGTCATATTTTTTTAATCTTTCAAGAAAAAACTTTGTCAACTGGGTTGATGTTATCTGTTTTGTCTTTATTAACTCAGCTAATTCTCCTATAGAATAAAAGGCAAGATCATTTATATCTTTTGGAAGTTTTGTGTAAGAGTAATCACTGAACTTTATAGGTTTTTGATCTTTCGGGAATTCAAAGCCAACAGGGATAGGATTGAAAAGAATTGCCGGAGGAACACTGTTTTCAATTTTAATCTTTCGGATGTTATTGTAATTAGTTAATTGTTCATCAAGAGATGCTTGCAATGAATCTCTCTCTGCATCAGTGAATTCAATCCCGATTATCTTTTCAGCATTTTCAATATTTTCCTTGGTGATTGTTTGTGAGAGAAGTGTGATAAAAGGGAAAGTAAAAATTAAAGTGATAAAAAAATATTTTTGTCCTTTGTTCATAGCCACCTCCTTTTTAATTTCGAATTAGTTATGACAGCTCTATTTTGTCTCCAACCTTAACTTTGCCGGTTGACTCGCATACAAGATTCATCCCGAACATAACTTTGTTGTCAATCTTTCTATACTTTGAAAGTGTGAGTAACGGTTCCTGAGCTCGTTCAGCTGTTTCCTGGTCTGTTGTTGTGATGACACAGCGGGCACAGGGTTTAACGGCCTGAAATATCACATTACCAATTTTGAATTTTTTCCAATTGTCTTCTTCAAAAGGCTCACCGCCGGTAAATACAAAGTTTGTGCGGAACCTGTTCATCGGCAGCGGTGTTTCCATTCTTGAATTAAGATCATCAAGCGATGCTTGCCCGATTATTAAAAAAGGAAATGCATCCGCAAAACTCACAGTCTTGTTTTCAGCGTAAATGTTATCAACCTCTCGATTAGTTGATTCAGGCATTTTTACGAGATGACAATTAATGCCGATGATTTCAGAAAACCATTCGTCTATTGCGCTGTTATAGAATTCACCAATCACAGTATCGTTCCAAATAACAACTTTATCTGTTTTTGAATGCTCAAAGGAAAAAGGAACTAAAAGCGACTCAATGCTTTTTTGCTTGTGAAGAAGTTTCAATCCATCTTTTTCGACACTTACTTTTATCAGAGACATATCTGGAAAGTCTCTCTGCGTAAAAAACGTGTTAGTCTCATCAACTAAAACCCACCTGCGATCATACTTCAATCCACGCTCTTCAATTTCGGATGACTGAAGACTAATTCCTCCGAGCGATTTAATCGGATAGATATTTATTTCAGATAATATCACCTTTTTCATTTGATATGATTAAGATATTCTGCAATAAACTTTTCTCCAAACTGTGGATCAATTGAAACCCAGTAAAGCTCTTTTCCCGAAGCGAAAACATAATGAACCTGACCCATTCCATAGCATCTGTAAATATCTTTTTGATTAATTTTAATAATTGACGGATCGTAAAAAACAGAATTATCGGGTGAAATTTTATCTATCATCTTCTCGTATTCAGCAAGAGATTTAACATTGTCATCATAATAAGTAATGTAGATAATTAATTTTCCAGCAGGTGATTCGTAAAAACCGATTTCGTTTTTTTGAGGAGCTACTTCATTGAAGTGAAGCTGGTCAACGAATTTTTTAGCTTCATCTCCCGTCATTTTATTCATCAGTTTGAAACCATAAAATTCTTCGGGAAGGCGTACTTTCCCGATTGAGCAGGAAAGCAGCATAATTATTAGAGAAAAAGCAGGCAGCAGTTTTCTCACTTCAGACATAGTTATTTTCATTCTACCCATCATTAATCTTTTTTGCTTAATGTAATCAAAGTTATTTCCGGCGTTGAATTATATCGGATAGGTGCCAGCGACATTCCCAATCCCCTATTAATAACCATAAGCATACCACCGAACCAGAAATCACCACGAATGTATTTTGTTTCAATCATAGTTGGTGTTAGTTGGATGAATGGGAACACGAATGTAATTTGTCCGCCATGCGTATGTCCCGCAAGAAATAAATCGAAGTTATTTTTATATGCAGTTCCTATTAAAAATTCCTGCGGCTGATGGGTTAAAAATATTTTAAAGTCACCTTTATTGTTTGAAGAAAGACTATCCAAAACATTTTGAGGCACAGTTTCAACATAAGTGTTTGTAATAAGAGTAATTGCTATTTCAGCGCTATCAACATTGATAGTTTTTATATCATTATCTATCATCTGGACACCATGGTAATTAAGAACAGACTTAACTTCGGTAAGACTTCTTGCATAATCATTCCTGTATGCCCAATTGTCATGATCGCCGACACAGGAATAAATTCCGTACTTAGCTTTTAGTTTGCCTACTTCACGAGCACTTAATTCAATGTAGTTCGGTCCGTTTGTAATCAAGTCTCCCGCAATCAAAACTAAATCGGGATTTAATGAATTTACTTTATCAATATAATTACTCAGCCTGCCTTCATCGGTGTAATGATCTGCCTGGAGATCCGAGATGAATACGATCTTAAAATTTTCAAGCTGTAAGGGTAGATTTTCTTTTTGATAATCAACGACCCTGACTGAAACAGCATTATAGTCATAGATTATTCTGATTGGAATGTAAAGTATGAAGAATCCAATTATCAGAAAAAGCAGGGTTGAACGAATTTTTAATAGATGTTTCCGTGTTTTTTTGATAAACAGATGAGAAAATATTTTTATTAAATCTAATGGTAGAAAGAAAAGACAGCATTGAATTATCAGAACAAAGAAAGTCCAGAAAGGATATATAATCAAGTAATCAATTATCCTGCTTTCAGGTGCTGGTAAGTAAGAACCGGTGATTGCAAAATATGTGAAGATAAAAATTAGTACAAGGGGATAAAGATTCATCCAGATTAGAAAGACTTTCCTTACCAGGTGAAATTTCTTTTCGTAGAAGGTCGGGAAAAAAAGTTTGATTGCAAGGTTTACGTGCTTAATAAAGTAGAATTCTACTATTACGAGTATTGCTATGCCTATCAGCAGGCGAACGATAATCCACATTCAGGTTCTAAGAAGTTATTATTGTGATAGAACAAAAATAATCTAATTGTATCTAAGTACTAAGGTATAAGATATAGGAGCTGGATGAATGTGAGAATTTAGTTAATAGTTCGTAGTTATTAGTTTTAGTGAACTAGTTTCTAGTATTCTACTGTGAATACAATGCATTGTTCGTCTGCTTTGGTCAATGATTGTTTTTGGAGGTCGTTTATTGAAAGTTATGGAGGATTTGCTTCTGAGAATTATTCCTGTATACCTTTATACCCCTATACCTGCTTGCCTGATAAACGTTAGCATCCTCTGGTAATGAGTTCCCTTCCAGAAAATTTTTTTACAGGCGGGACAAATATAAAATTCATTTTGTGAACGGGATACCTTCGGTGGAAGTTGATTGATTACATCTTCCTTTTTAACTGGTTTCAACAGTTCATTGCATTCAATGCAGCGGGAGAACTCTTTTATTTCTTTTTGAAGATCAAATCGATTCAGGATTTCTCTTACCTGCTCTTCAACTTTGCTGCTTCTGACAAAGTAACCGTGTGTAACATCATTTCGTTTTAATATTCCTCTGTCTCTGGTTAGAATGGCTCTTTTTTCTTTAACTGAAGCTTGAACTATTTCATCATCTTCGAAATCATTTTTATAAATGACATCAAGCCCAATCATTCGCAAGTATTTTGTTAATCTACCAAGATGAACATCAGCAACAAACTTTGGTTTACGTAATGGTCTCGGTCTCAGATGCTGTGCCTCTGTAATATCTAAAGATTCGAAGACAGGGTAAACGGAAATATCATCACCATCATTAATTAAATATTTGAAGTTGATTGATTTGCTGTTTACCAATATCAAATCAATTTCTGTATGGGGAACACCAAGAGATTCAATCAGATCTTTAACTGTAGTGCGGTCAATAAATTGGTGAGCAAATCGTTTCTTCCTTTTTTCTTCGGGAAGAAAGTCGTTGAGTTCTTCGTAAAATCTGAGATTAACCTTTTTATTCAAGGCTGGAGGAGAATAAATTTTTAATCTTTAAATACACTCCTGACAAATTCAAACTCATCATCAGTCAGTGGTTTATCCATCGCGGATAAATTTACCTGAACCTGTCTGAGATTTCTGAATCCCGGAATAACAGCGCCAACAAATTTGTAATGTAGCAAGTACTGCTGTGCAACTCTTGCAAGATCTTCAGTTGAAGAACCAAATCGTTCTTTTATTTTGTTTAACTGAATTTCAAGTTTAGCAAGGCTTTCATAAGAGAACCGGGATAAGCCTTTTCGGTGGTCTCCATTTTCAAATTGTGGTGGATTTTCTTTTTTGTATTTGTCGAGAAGCAACCCTTCATACAACGGTCTGAATGCTATAAAGGAAATCTGGTTTTCTTCCATCAGCTTTCTTGTTGGATTTCTATCGTCGACGAAATTTCTTTCAACAGGATTTGCAAAACTTTGCAGAACATCCGGTTTTACTTTCGGTATGAGTTTTACAAAGTCTTTATGAGAATAAGCAGATTGTCCGATCAATCTTACCTTTCCTTCTTCTCTTAGTCTGTTCATAACTTCAACCGCATCATCAAGGTATTCATCCCTGTCGCCAAACCAACCATGATGAAAATAATATAGATCTATGTAATCTCTTTTAAGATTAATCAACGATTGTTCGCATTGATGACGGATGTGTGCAGGTTCGTAAGCATTTGCTGCCGTTCCCGGAAACCACCCGATTTTTGTTGCAATTATGAAATTGTTTGTTCTGTTCCCAAGAATTCTTGCGAGCATTCTTTCCGCTCTTCCGTTGCCGTACACATCAGCATTGTCAAAATGGTTTACTCCATTATCTATTGCATAGTTAATTGCTTCGGCAACTTCTGATTCATCAACATTAGCCCAGCCATTTGGATCTCCGTTTACCCAGTTGAGTCCTCCCATCGTCCAGCAGCCGAGACTTATTTCTGAAATTTCTATGTTTGATTTTCCGAGCTTTCGGTATTTCATATTTCTTCCTCTAGAATTTTTTTACTCAAATTGAATACTTCATCAACTGAAATATCATTAATATTTCCAGTTATTGATTTAATAAAATGTTTATTTCTTCCTTGTGGTGCCCACTCATTTGGGTCAGTTGGACCGAACAACGAAATCATCTTTGCATTGGAGAAACCCGCAATGTGCATCGCACCAGTATCGTTAGTTATATACAGGTCAACAAGCGAAAGAATTGCCCCTTGTTGTTTTATAGGAATAACATGTAAAAGCCGGTAAGCGACACCATGTTTTTTTAATTCATTTTCTACTTCATTAATAATTTCTTTGTCAATCTTTCCAGAGGTCAGCAGCACATAGTTGTTATACTCTTCATAGATTTTCCTTATTAATTTTATGAAGTTGCTTGTCGGCCACGTACTCTCTTTTTTACCCGCACCGGGATGAAAACTTATTATTTTTTTGTTCTTGTCCGGGAAAGGTGCTTCAAGAATTTTTTTTGCATCAATTATTTCTTTATCTGAAAAGCTAAACTTAATTGCTTTCATTTCTTCTAGAGTTAAGTCGCAGCCAATCTGCTTCACCACCTCTAAGTTTCTTTCAAGCTGATGTGAATTCTTCCAGTTAAAATCTGATTTTATGTTCAGAAATTTATGAGAATTGTTTTTATTTCCGTCAATTGATTTTACTCCCACTCTGACTTTTGCACCCGAAAGAAAATTAATTATGTGAGATGTCCTTGAAACTTTAATTGTAGATGGCACTATTCCAAGCTGGTATTTTCTTTCTCGCAAGTCGCGAAAAAAATCTAAGATTGTCCGGAAATTTTGCTTATCAAATGTAATAACCCGATCTAAATACGGGTTTATTTCATAGAAAGGAATTTCATAATAAGTTTTTGCTGCCACGAGAGTTATTTTTGAATCAGGAAATTTTTTCTTCAGTGCAGCATAAAGTGTAAGCGAGCACAACATGTCCCCAAGCTGATTGTGCTGACGGATAACAAGAATATTTTCTACTTTTTCGATTTTATTTTCGTGTTCTGTCAATCCACTTAGCAACGTCTTTTGCAAAATAAGTTAAAATCATATCAGCTCCTGCACGCTTAATTGCTGTTAAAGATTCAATCATAACTCTTTCTTCATCAATCCATCCGTTTTGGCCGGCAGCTTTTATCATTGCAAATTCTCCACTTACCTGGTAAGCGACGGTTGGCATTTCAAATCTCTCTTTCACTTTTCTTATTACATCGAGATAAGGACCTGCAGGTTTTACCATCACAATATCCGCCCCTTCTTCAATATCACTTTCAACTTCTCTTAAAGCCTCATTTATATTTCCAATATCCATCTGGTGAGATCTTCTATCTCCAAATGCGGGAGTTGATTCCGCTGCATCTCTGAATGGTCCATAATAACCCGAAGCATACTTTGCCGCATAACTCATAATGGGAATCTTTTCATACCCTTTGTAGTCAAGTGCTTTGCGGATTGCGAGAACTCTTCCATCCATCATATCAGAAGGAGCAACCATATCTGCACCGGCTTCAACATGAGAGACGGCCTCTTTAGCAAGCACAGCGATTGTTTCGTCGTTTAGAATATCTTCACCTGCAAGTATTCCACAATGGCCGTGAGAAGTGTATTCGCATAAACAAACATCTGTAATTATCAGCAGATCATTAATTTCTTTTTTGATTGCTTTTATTGCCAGCTGAATAATTCCGTTTGGATTGTATGCATCACTTCCTTGTTCATCTTTATGTTCAGGAATTCCAAAAAGAATTACCGCAGGTATTCCAAGATCGCGTACTTCTTTACATTCTTTAACGAGGTTCTCAACCGAAAGCTGAAAAACTCCAGGCATTGATTTAACGGGTTTATTTACATTACTTCCCGGTACAACAAACAATGGATATATCAAATCGTTTTTTGTCAGAACAGTTTCTCTAACCATATCACGAATAATGGGATTGTAGCGTAATCGTCGGAAGCGTTTAAAGTTAAAATTTTTGTTTGTCATTTTATTTCCTTTCTTTATGTCTTTGCGACTTTGCGCGGAACCATTTCACGCAAAGACGCCAAGTCGCTAAGTTAAATTTTTAATTCTTTGTGCAACCAGTTCAGAGTTTTTGATGCAGTCACCAACAGAAATACCACCGCGGTAATTTCCGCCGAGAATAATTCCCTTATTATCTTTTTCAAAATGATCGAAGAAATTTTCGTGCTCAACATAACCGAGATTATATTGTGGAATTGCTTTCGGCCACAGTCTTTTAGAAATCATTACCGGCTCAGCGCTGATTTTCATAATTAATTCAAATTCTCTTCTGGCACGATCAATTACCATCTGTTCAACATCATCAACAAAACCAGCATCACGTGAGCCGCCGATGAACAAAGTAAATGCTGCTTTAGTCTCATCTGTGCGATTTGGAAAAATTACAGAGCTCCAGATGGCACCAAGGAACGATTTTTCCTCCTTCTCGGGGATTAAAAATCCAAATCCATCAAGAGATTGACCAACATCTTTACGATCATAAACAAGATAGAGAACTAAAACAGGCGGATAATAAATTTCGTTTAAATGTTTAGCAAGCGACTCATCAAAATGTCCGAAAAGTTCTGCTGCTTTATATGAAGGAACAGATGAAAGCACAATATCTGCGAGCAAAGTTAAATTTTGCTTGCCGTCTCTGAAAGTTACTCCATAATTGCCTTCAGCAGTACTTCTAAGAGAAATAACTTCAACTCCGGTGCTGACACGATTACCAAGTTTGTCTACTATTGCTTCCGGTAAAACTTTCATTCCATCTTTGAATGAAAACATTTTTGCACTTTGCTTGGAGACTTCTTTACTTTTCTTTCTCTTACGAATGCTTCTGATTGTCCCGATAATTAATCCGCCATATTCTTCTTCAAGTGCATAAAGTTTTGGGAACGCAGATTTCACGCTTAGTTCTTCTGGTCTTCCCGCATAAACTCCAGCGACAAACGGATTGATTGCATAATCTAAAAATTCTTTTCCAAGTCTTCGCGTAACAAACTCTGCTATGCTCTGGTAATAGCCATCCTTCGATTTTCCGATAAATGGTTCTGCGAGCAATCTCAGCTTAGCTTTACCTGAAAAGAGTTTCGTTTTAAAGAATGATGGTGGAGACATTGGAAGTGCAAGCAGTTCACCATTTCTGAGGATGTATCTTTTATTTCCTTCACGGTTCGCATAAACAAATTGATCTTCGAGATTCAATTCTTTTACAAGCTGCTGAATTAGAGGAGTGGTTTCCAGTCCGCTGTTTGGTCCTCTGTCAAAAAGAAAGCCATCAGCATTAACTGTTTCAATTGAACCGCCAACTTTATCTTTTTGCTCCAGAACAATTACATCATATCCTTCTTTAAATAGAAGATAAGCTGTGGTTAATCCGGATATTCCGGCACCGATTATGACTATTTTTTTATTTGAAGACATTAATGAAAACTTCTTTCTATTACATTCAAATTTAGTGAAATAATACAGTTATTTGCAGGTAAAAATTAACCTTCACCATTAAAAATTGACTATGTTAATTATGAAATATTTTGAGTGCTAATCACGCAGTTTGCGAAATTCAATTAACATACTTAGCTTAAAAACAGGTATTCAAATATTCCATATGATGACATTCATTCTGAAAAATATAACTGCAAAAATTTTACTCGTAATTTTTTTGGTTCTGATTCCTTTACAAAGCACGGCTCAGAATATTCCATTCAGCCGGCTTACAACTGAAAATGGTCTATCCAACAGCGTTGTAAATTGTTTGCTGCAGGATAGAACTGGCTTTATCTGGTTTGGAACGGATGACGGTCTAAATCGTTTCGATGGTTATGAAGTAAAAGTATATCGCAGCGATCCGGACAATGAGTTCTCATTATCAGAAAATATTATATGGGCATTAACGGAAGACCATTCTGGCAATTTGTGGATTGGGACGAAGAGCGGAGGGCTGAATAAGTATGATCCGCTTACTAACAAGTTCGAGCACTGGGAACTTGATTCTGCATCAGTTGAAGAAATAAATATTACTTATATCTATGAGGATAGTAAGAATAACATCTGGATTGGAACATATCGCAATGGTCTTTACAGATTCAATACCTCACAAAACAAATTTGAGCATTGGCAAAATAATTCTAAGAATCCTGATGTTTTAAGCAACAATTATATCACTTCGGTTGTTGAAGACAGCAAATCAAATATTTGGATTGCAACTTACGCCGGACTAGATAAATTTATTCCTGAACAGACTGATAAACCCTTCAAAAAAGTCTTTACCGATTTTAATAATCCAATATGGTATCTGACTAAATCATCGTTCATTGAAAATACGATCCGGATAGGCGCGTTTAACGGATTGTTTAATTTCGATCCGGTGAATGAATCGTTTTCAGAAATAATTCTTCCTGAAAGCAGCGGATTAAAATTCGGTAACAGCGTAAGCTCAATTGCAGAAGTATATTATCTTGGTGAAAAAATCTTGTGGGTTGGTACTTATGGGGGACTTGTTCAAATAAATTTAACTACAGGGCTTGAAAAAAGATTTCTTCAGACCAAAAAAGGCGATTCAGAAATTGTAAGTAATCAGATTCACGATTTAATTGTAGACAGATCAGGAGTATTATGGATTGCTACCGAGAATGGTTTGAATTTCTACTCTCAAAAACGATCAAAGTTTAACTTAGTAGCTTCAGCAAAGCCATTGCCTGAAATTCTTCAGCATTTATCGGGTAAAAATGTAAGAGCTGTTAAGCAGACAACAGACGAATCACTTTGGTTTGGAACAGATGCGGGATTATTTGGAGTAAGAAACACAGCTAAAGATTTTACGATAATTCAGAATTCAGAACTTATGTCATTAAATGTCTGGTCACTTTTTAAGGGAAGCTCTGCCAATTTGTGGATTGGAACTTATGGGCAGGGATTAAAGGAATTAAATCTTAAAACTAACGAACTCAAATCCCGGAATGTTCACATTCCTGATTTTAATTCGCCGGGACTTGATTATGTTAAAACCATTCTTGAAGATAAAAAGGGAATGATCTGGATGGGATTTTGGGGCGGCGGATTAGCCAGGCTCAATACACTAACTTCAAAGGTTAAGCACTGGCGCAACGAGACGGATAATCCTTTCAGCCTTAGCTATAATGATGTATGGGCAGTATTTGAAGATAGGAAGGGAAGAATCTGGGTTGGA